>CBFDAW010000411.1:0-3853 GCA_965602865.1 uncultured Thermoplasmata archaeon | reverse complement strand
CTACCATTAAAGCATATTGTTCTGAGGAGCCTTCGGCGGCGGCCGAAGATACTTTGATAATTAAGGTCGAGCCAGAATCTGACGGACTCATCCCCGAACCGGAGGATAAATTACAGGATGGTTTGGATTTCACATACGTAATAGTTTTAGTTGTTATAATTATCATACTTCTCTCTATCTTTCTATATACCAAAATCAAACGCAATCGCGTGCTCGATCAAAAGCGCCGGGAGATGATATTCAATTATATCAAAGAGCACCCTGGCGAACATTTTCGAGGATTACAAAAAAACCTTAACTTAGAAGTTGGTGTAGTTGCGCATCATATCAATAAACTCGAGCGCGAAGAATTCATTAAATCCCGTCAGGATGGGCAGTATCGGCGGTTTTATCCCATGGACGCCAAAATCGATGTTAAGCTTATATTAAGTCAGATTCAGGAGAACATTTTAAATTGGATAAAAAAGAACCCTGGAAGTTCCGGAAGCGCTATTGCAACACAACTGGGGATCAATAATAAGCTGGTCACTTATCATGTGAATGTATTGCAGAATGCCGGATTTATTTATACTGAAAAACAGGGCAGAGAAAAATTATGTTATTCTGCTGCGGGAATCTGATTGTCAACCCGCATGCCCGCACCACCAGTCATTAGACTAGTGGAATTCTCTCTTTAAAATTTTTCTAATACTTCAATTAGCTTTTATTTAGTTATTAAAAGTTAAGCATAAAATTTAATGTTATGTTTTTATAGTTGCATCAAATAGCTAATGCCAATACTTAGCAATAATAACCTATATGCCTTTTTTCAATCATAAAAGTCAATAAATTAATCCATAAATTATTTATACCAACATATTACTTAACAAATTACATAGGAGATTAAAAATTTCAATCACAATGACAGAGTGAAAAAAAGTACTATAGGGGAACGCACAATGTCAATTTTGAACAATAACCGGAATCTAACACCGCGAATTTGGTACTGTTATTTATCCATTATTGTTGCTATTCTGATGATATTCAGTAGTATTATTATTTTGACCCCCGAGGGTGAATCAAAGCAGGGCGGTCCGGATAGCCATGGTTATCGTTGGAGGGATTCGCATACACCGGCACCGAATATAACCTATAACTGGCTAGACGGGATCACGGGGGGCACACCGCTAAACCTCGATAATGATGAGACTACCGCGTTTGTAGATATAGGCTTTCGATTCCCTTACTATTCGCAAATATATGAACAAATTGCAATTTGTTCAAATGGCTGGGCGAGCTTCAGACATAATTCATATGCTACTGCATTTCAATCAATAATACCAACCAGTAGTAATCCGGACGGCGTAATCGCACCGTTCTGGATGGATCTGGACCCTTCGTTATCCGGGGATGTTTACTATAAACGAAATAATCTAACTTCGCCTAAGCATTTCATAATTACATGGGATTCGATACCGATTTACGACCCAAGCCCGGGACCGTATAATTATAACCAGACATTCCAAGCGGTGATTTACGAGAATGGAACCATTCTGGTTCAGTATCAATCAGTAAATTTTACGAGCTACCCGGTAGTAGGTATCGAGGATTATTACGGTAGTATTGGTCTACAATATACCAGCAGCTTGATAACTAATAAAAGTGCTGTAATGTTCTATTATGATTACCCGGAACATGATATTGCCGTTACTTCAATCTCTGCACCTAGCATGGGTGATATTAACGAATATGTTCAAATTAATGGGTACGTTCAAAATTTAGGTTACAATGATGAAACCGATATTAATGTAAATTTAAAGATCAACGGTCTGGTGGTAAACCAAACAAAATTGGATTTGAACTCGTTCCAAAAAAAATTAGTATCATTTACCTGGCGACCAACGACATCGAATAATCATAGTATTGAACTGGCAGTGGTACCGGTTATAGATGAGACCATTACCGGCAATAATAATAAAGTTCGTACCATAGATGTTCGAAATTGGAAATATGTGCTGCTCGATAGATCGAATGGTGGATGGAGTATTGGAAATTTCTATGATTGGGTCCAGGAACTTAAAAAGTATAACTTCATTGTTAAAGAATCCTATTCTGGAGATATAACGAGTTCAAAACTAAAGGGCTACGATATTCTTTTATTTACATCACCATATAATCCATTTACTTCATCCGAGCTTACCGCAATACAAAGTTTTATCACTTCTGGGCATGGCATGTTTGTTATTGGTCGGTACGATTGGTATAATGATATTTACAACTCACTAACCGAGCCGTATGATATTACCTTTGAAGACTACGATGGCAACTCCTGTACATCAAATAAAATAATATCTCATGAGATTACAACAGGCGTTACGTCGGTTTATATTAACTGGTTGTATGCTCAGGTTAAAGTCTCAAATGCCGCCAAAGGACTTATTTATGATACTAGTAACACAAATATACCCGACGAATTGGTATTGGCGATCTCAAATGAAAGCACACCTGGCAGGGTGGCGGCGTATACCGATTTATATGCATTTAGGGATTCATATTTAAATAAAGCGAATAATAAGATATTATCTGTTCAGATCATGGAATGGTTGTTGAGTGATTCTAAGCCACCGGCTAAGCCAAAGGGGTTCAAAGCAATCGATGGTAAAGTGGGAAATCAGGTAAACCTATCCTGGCAACCCAATATTGAAAGAGATTTGAAAGGATATTTCATCTACCGAAGCGAAAGTCCAAGTCCGAGTGATTGGGGTGAACCGGTGGAAAAGGTCACGGCTAATGATACATCATATAAGGATATGGGATTAGTGGATGGAAAAGAATATTTCTATGTCATTGGTGCAGTGGATGAAGTACCAAATATTTCTCCATTTTCAATTGAGAAAAAAGCTACACCCACGGATATCATACCACCAGGGACACCAAAAAATCTCACGATTACAGATGTTGGTACAGGCTTCGCGCTTAATATATCTTGGAATAAAAATAAAGAATCAGATATTATGGCTTATTATTTATATAAATCGACTGATATTGAAGGACCATTCATTAATGCTAATTTTACATTCCCAAATGACCAAAAATATTATTTGGATTATGATGTGATAGAAAAGAAGACCTATTACTATCGACTCTCTGCAATAGATGAAATACCGAACGAGTCTATATTAACTACCATTAAAAGTAACACGCCTTATGATAGAATTGCCCCTCAGAAACCATCAGGACTGAATGTGACTAACCCCAAAATCGGTAATTCCTTAACTCTTACTTGGCAGCATAATCAAGAAGACGATCTTTCGATGTACTTGATCGAACGTAAGGACGAGAAAGGAAATATTGAGAAATTCTATATTCCCTGTCAGGAAAATTCCTTTAATGATATGGGTCTTACTGATGAGAAATTATACCAGTATCGTTTATACGCCATGGACGACTCGAAACTTTTCCCGCCAAATAAATCTCCACCAACAGCCTGGGTCAAAGGAATTGCTACGGATGGAACACCACCTGACCTACCTCAAAATTTTTCGATCATAGACGAATCAAGTTCATCAGGTTATGAACCCATTCATTGTTTGAATCTTACATGGAATATCGGTAACGACAGTGATTTAAGGGGGTACAGAGTATATAAGTTCGATTTTCCATTTTTTAAAAATACAGAAAAGAAACTCATCGCGGATTTAGGTATTGTGGATCATTATATTGATTATAATGTTTCCGAAGGTGAGATGTATTACTATAAAATAACAGCATATGACGAAGTTCCAAATGAATCACCGCCATCTATTGAGCTCAGCGCAATACCCAAGGATGTAACACCACCATCGCAACCGACCGGGTTTAAGGCGGAGTCATT
>CBFDAW010000410.1:0-3855 GCA_965602865.1 uncultured Thermoplasmata archaeon | reverse complement strand
TTTTTTTTCTTTTATTTTTTCTGGTGCTTTTACCGGTTTTTTTGATTTTGAAAATATTGCATAAAAAATTAATAATAAAAAAATTATGAAAATTATTATTAAAGCATAACTCATAAATCCCACTTCATCGGTTTTTTCTTCTTTTACGATTGTTATAGTGATTAGTTTAGTAGTTTTAATTTCCTCTCCATAGCTCGCAGCACCTTTCGAAGTCGCTTCAAGGGTTAGTGCGTAAGTTTTCAAGTCAATGTCATCTGGGATCGAAATTTCAATTGCTCCGATGCGGCGTTCGCCTGCTGAAAGTTCGAAGACCAATGGGCTGATATTTAAATAATTTTTATCAAGCTCTGAATTTTTTATATTCATTACAAGAATATCTTTAATATCCCCCGTGTTTTTAATAGAATACTCCAGCTTGGAATCTTTACCAGGATGCATAGTATATTCTTCTTTTTTCAAATCAAGTTCAATACCGAATTTTGGTGCCAATGATGTCGTTTTAAAGGACCAGATTCCTGAAGTACACTTGCCTTCTATTCTGCCTAACTTTGGAATCACACGCCAATAATACGTTTTATTGTACTCTAATGGTAGTGAGGGGGTGTAATTGGTTTGCGAAATCCCAGACGCGAGAGTGAACCCCGGATTTGAACGATAATCTAAAAAGATTGTATATGTAACATTCGCTTTTTGAGGATCGTCAAAATCCAAATCCCAGCTAAGTTTTGGTGAGCGAGTAGTTACTATCAAATTATTCTTTGGTTCTTTTAAAACTACCGTGGGTGGCATGACCTCGGAATTTATTGTAAACTCTGATATCCAGGGTATGGAATGACCCGTCACTAAACCCAATAATGACTTCACTTTTGGGACTATATACCAAAAGTAGGTTTTACCATTTTGTAAATCGCTTAAGTTATAGCTATTAGAAGTTAAATTGTTTGCTATTGTTGTAGTAGGCGGGGTGATAGTATCTAGATAGAAATCGAACCAAACCTGTTCTAAACCCAGGTAATCCACGCCCCAAACAAATTCGATATTGGTTGTGCTTACTATCGAATTATTCCCAGGAAGTGCTAATGTGACAGTGGGGGGTGGTAAGTAAACAATAAAATTCCAAATTCCTGATTGACATTCTCCTGATTCTTTACCGTCTGACGGAACTACGGTCCAATAATATTTTGCACCATTATCCAAGTCTGTTACATTATATTTTGTCCCTGAAAATTTCTCGATGACCATTGCCGAAACGTCCTGGGTTTTTACCAGGGCAAGTTCGGATGAAAAATATACATCATATGATATCGTATCCTTATTGGGATCTATACCAATCCATTTGAGCATTATCTCGATTTTTTGTACGGTATTACCATTTTCTGGCTTAGATAGTATCGAAATTGGTTTTTGCGTGGTAATTTTAATCCGATAATGACCGGATTGAAGTTGTGAGTTTTTCATTAAATCCTCGGCGCGCCATTGAATAAAATTATCTGTCCCCGAAATAAATGTAATATTTACTTGACACTTAAAACCGTTAACAAATTTAAAACTACCCGAATCCCCACAACTAATACTTATATTAATTTCATCCCACTCCAAACCGTCACTTGACCACGCCGAATAACCAGTGGTTTCAGAGGTCGAAGATCTGTATTCGATTGAATCCTTATCCACACCACTGAGATTATCAATGATCGTTATACTACACTCAACTGAGTCTGTATATTGCCAAGTGATATGATCGGGTACCGGGCTTAAATAATGCACAGCTTCGATATCGGCCCGGATTAAAAATGCACTTGAGCCGCCATACAGCTGGCTGGCAACATTTTTTGCGCGCCAACGAATATAATTATCTTCACCATTTGCAAATTGGCAATTACACGAGGTTGTGTACGACATCAGTGTTCCCGTCTCACCGGCATTAAACCATGAACCAAATTTATCCACCTCGGAACCAGAGGTTGAGATGGAATACTCAATAGAACTACCATTGATCTCCCAGGCGGCTAAATCGGAAATGGTAATGCTACAAGTTATGTTAGTAGTATTATGCCAGACGGTCGAGGAGGGTAGAGGTTGTGTGAAGGAAATTTTTGTTTTTTCTACTATTAGTTCAAAGTGCAAAACCGATAATCCCTCACCATAACCAGAAATATTAGTAATATTGATGGTATGAATATCACTAGGGTCATCTTCGAAATCAGCTTTGCTTTCGATCGAGATCTTTTCACCAGAGCTGAATTTATCCGTCCAGGAATTGCCGTCATCATCACAAACAGTGACATCAAAGTACTCATCTGGAGGACAAATGTCGGTTGTCCCGTTATAAACCACTTTTAAACCTGTCCAGAATATACTTTCGTCGCTACTTACCCTATTTCCCTCTTTTAATACACCTTGGTAATAACCCATAACCGTGAGCTCACCAATAAATTCAAGAGCGTTTTCAACCAAATAGACATTATTATATTTATTAATCGCCGCGGGAGTGGACAGATTAAAACCTAGACTATAGAGCTGACATTGTGAGATGCGATGTGGTGGATAACGGAAATTGAATATTACCTTAAAATCCAGTTCATAAACATTTTTAGAGATCTTTCTACTAACACATGCTGAGGTGTTTAATGAAGCATAATTGAATTTATCTGAAATCTTGAAAAATGTATTATTTTTTTGATACCATATGAATTGTATATTAGGTCCCAAGGGTTCCAAACTGAGCTGGGTGAAGTTCAAATTCGAAATTCCAAGTGAATGAGCCACTCGGGCACGAAAAGTATGTTCATAACCGGCATAGCATATAGTGCCATTCTTTCCTCCGCCGTCCAATAGCGTAAGATTTACATGATTGATCCGAGGAGTGCCGTTCAATTCAAAGATAATATCTATTCTTCCCACTTCATATAATGAGCCATTTAAGCTATCTGCAGATGGCGCTCCAATTATAATATCACCACGACCATCCTTATCAAGATCACCGGAGCTTACAATATATCCCACCTGTTCATACTCTTTTGAACCGTAGAATATCTCTATTTGTGAGTTGCCTAGAAAATCATCCAAATCGCCCTGTAATTTCTTAGTGGTGCCGTAGAACAAATACGCCTCACCGGTTCTATCTGAATCATCACTGACGCCACGCGCCCCAGGGGCGCCGATTAAAATATCTAATACCCCATCTCCACTTACATCATTAGCGATAATAGATGACCCAAATAAATCACCGTCATCCTTACCGTAAATTATATATCCATCCCTAGTTAAGTTTCGCGCATCAATGAAACTATTTAGATTTTCTTCGGAGTCGCCGTAAATTATATACACTTCACCACAATCAGTTTTAAAACCGGATTTGCCTCTTGCTATGGGGGTACCTATTAGAATATCATCATAGTTATCATTATTTAAATCAGCTGCCTCCAGCGAAAAACCCATATTATCTTGATCTTCAGCGCCGATTATCGTGATATTGCTATTTAGCATTCCCATAGCCGTTAAATTAACATCTCCCGGGTATCGCATGTCCCATTCTTTTGGCATAGTCCAATTTCCAAATATTATATTTACATATCCCGCTGATTGTCGATTACGATTTTGCCCAGCATCCATTTCCGGTGAACCTAAGATAATATCCTCCAGACCATCACCGTTGATATCCCCCATAGCTAAAGCTCTTCCCATCTGGTTATATGAGTCTTCACCTAAGATTTTCATGTCATAGTGATCATACTCGTCTTTAAGTCTATATGTACTTTTCATGGTAGTATTTCCGTATATTACGTGAATAATTCCACACCATTCACGTTTAAGATCACCAGTACCAACCGATGCTTTTGGTGAACTTATAAT
>CBFDAW010000409.1:0-3871 GCA_965602865.1 uncultured Thermoplasmata archaeon | reverse complement strand
ATGTTGTCCATGCATTTGTACCATCATAATTATTCCAGCAAACACCATCTTGAATAGCTGAGCCCCATGAACCAGTGCCTTCAAACCAATCTCTTGTAAGAGGATAAATGTCTATGTCCAATGGAGTAGAAATACCTGGGTCACTACCAGAACCTTCGGATAAATAATAATATAATTTTAATTTTGCACTATTTATTTCTGCGTCAGAAGGTATAGAAAGAGAATCTATATTGAATTTTAATAAACCTCTAAATGGAAAAAATCCCGGTGTTGGGTCGGGAGGGGGGGGAGGAACATGACGCGAAATCTTAATATCTACATCCCCACCATAATTTAAAATTTCATTTGAATACGCTCCAAATGATGTTGAGATATATGTATCCTTCCCAACAGTTGCAGTTTTAACCTCCCGTGAGCGTGTCCCTGGCATGGGTTTCGATTCATCAATCTCCTGCCAATTATCATCTCCGTCCAAGTAATGAATCGGCTTAATATGGATCACCGCTTTTTTGCTGCCATCGCCAGTATCGTATGTTTTCGAAACCGCTGTGCGCAATGACAATATCTCCATTGGTTCATAACCGAGTTCGATGGTCTTTTGTGCCGGTGATAAACCTACATATTCACCAGTTTCCTGTGAGCAGTCATCGATCGCCCATGCAATACCAACGGGAACCAGTAAGGTCAAAGTTATAATAAATATCTTCAAACCAGAAATCATCCCTATATCCAATTTTCTCATAGTTCTTCCTCCGTTTTATTTCAATTTCATTATTATTAAAAAAAAATAATTGTGAAATTTTTTACGAATACTTCCCAGGACTTTAATTTTTCTTACTAACCTCCCAAGATATTTCCGCCCCAATCTACATTATCAGGGGCTCAAAAACTTTATATAATACACCTTTATAAATATTTTTGTATAAAAAATCATTAATTATGTCAGGATAACCCAAATTTCCTCAGATCTCCCCACATTTAGAAATTGTCTTAGCATGGATGCCCCCCCTACTCGACCACTCGATTTCCACCTCTAACCATCGTGGCGAACAAGTTTTATAGAGCGTTGTTGCAATCTCTTCAGTGACATATTCCTGCCAAATATGCATATTCCGCCAGGAGGTCAGATATTCTCGAACCGATTTGCTTTCTAATATCTCAGACTCAGGTAGATATTTAATTTTAACAATGCCTTGATCATGTCGTGATGAGATTGGGCATAGGCATTGGAATTCAGGGTACTCCCAGTTAATGATCGGTTGATTGCCCTTAGAGGGAAACGTGATTAATTTCGGGTTCTTTGGACGCTCGATGTTTGCTTTTCCAGCCTTTGAATAGTCGGTCATATATTTACCTCTACGTATGGTTAAAATCTCTAAACAATCTTGATCATCCGTTCTAATGGTTTCTTAGCCCTCGCAATTATTTCATTATCTAATTTGATCTCAGGAGTTAAATTTTCAAGACTGTGCAATACATCTTCTATTGTAATTTTTTTCATCGCTGGACAAAGCCAAGTATCTATACGATAGATTTTCTTTTTCGGATTCTCTAATTCCAAGCGGTAACACAGTTCCTTCTCGGTACCTATTATAAATTCTTCTGTCTCGGAGGATCGTAGATGTTTCACCATTCCTTCGGTTGAAAACACATAGTCGGCAAAATCAATCACTTCGGGTATACATTCTGGGTGAACCAGAACGTCAGCATTTGGGTGCTCGATTTTAAGTTGCTCAAGCTCGGATTTCATTATCCCTTGATGAACATGACAATATCCTGGTGAGAAAAAGAATTCTTTGTCAGGCACGAAACGTTTCACATACATACCTAAATTTATATCCGGTGTGAAAATGATTTCCTGTGCCTTTAGGCTTTGAACCACAGCTACTGCATTAGCAGATGTGCAACAGATGTCTACTTCGGCTTTCACCGCCGCTGAGGTATTCACATACGCTACCGCTTCAGCCTCCGGATGACGCGATTTTAACTCACGGATATCCTCGGGGGTGACCATAGCCGCCATGGGGCACTTTGCAGCGGTATTAGGGTGCACCACGAGCTTGTGTGGGTTCAGAATCTTAGCGCTTTCCGCCATAAAGTCCACGCCGCAAAATACAATTATATCCGCGTTAGTTTTTGTGGCGTTAATGCTCAGGCCAAGTGAATCACCAAGATGATCAGCTACTCCTTGAATCTCCGGACGCTGGTAATTATGCACCAGAAGAACTGCGTTTTGCTCTTTTTTCAAAGCTAATATTTTATCCTGAATCTCAGTTATTTGCTCAACCATAAATATCACAAAGTTTAAGGTTCTCTTTATTCCCTAAAATATCCTTACTATTAATTTCTTTATTTATAATTTGCGTAAATTAAATATTATAAACAATTTATTATCAGTTCATAAATATTCTTACTTATCGAAATAAATTTTGTATTTCTTTGATCTTACATAAATCCACCAAGAACGCTCGGTGAAATATTATGCCGTTATCTAAAAAAGAACTTAAACGCTACAGCCGCCAGACAATACTTCCGAATATGGGCATATCCGGTCAGAAAAAGCTTGCCAATGCTACCGCAACCGTGATCGGGTTAGGTGCATTGGGTTCAATTATCTCGGACAACTTAACCCGTGCGGGGATTGGTAAGCTGAGAATCGCGGACCGTGATGTTGTAGAATTAGAGAACCTGCATCGACAGTCACTTTATGATGAACAAGTCTTGGGAGTGCCCAAAGCGATTGCGGCTGCTAAACGGCTGCGGAATATTAACTCGAATGTGAAGATCATACCGTTAGTAAAGGATGTTAATTTTAGCACAATAGAAACTATAATTTCCGATTCGGATATAATTCTTGATGGTACGGATAATCTTGAAACTCGATTTTTAATAAATGATCTTTCCATAAAAAAAGGTATACCCTGGGTATATGGTGGTGTTATAGGTACACAGGGGATGTCCATGAATATAATCGCTAACGGAGACTCCACGGGGCCATGTTTCAGGTGTTTGGTCTCCGAAATCCCAAGCGCTGGCTCGTTACCCACTTGTGACACTTTCGGAATTCTGAACACTGTCCCAGTCATTATCGGTTCGCTCCAAAGTACCGAAGCACTAAAAATTATCCTGAACAGCCCGAACATCAATCGAAAGCTCATATTCTATGATGTATGGAACCATGAGTTTAGAACATTGGAGGTTATGCATAATAACAATTGCAAATGCTGTGTAGAACTTGATTTTGAGTTCCTTCAGGTAAAAAAACGTACTATTGTAACCTCATTATGCGGTAGTGATTCTGTTCAAATTGTCCCCATAAAATCCGGCGAGCTATCATTAGATGAGTTCGCGAAAAAACTGGCGCGCATCGGGAAAGTTAAAAGAACTGAATTCACGATCGAATTTAGTATCGATAAATATAAAATCACGATATTTTCCGATGGACGAGTTTTGATTAAAGGTACCACAGATGATTCTGTGGCAAAATCGTTATATACAAAATATATTGGAAATTAGAGTCATTTATTTTTTATGGGTGAGAACCTCATTCATGCTTCCACTTCTGAATCCCTCAAGGTCTAGGGTTATATATTGATATCCTAACTCATTCATTTTTTTTATAATCTGTTTGCGGTTTGCCATTAATTTATCGAACTCATTCTCATTGATTTCGATCCGAAGCATTTTTCCATGTGTGCGAGCTCTATATTGTGTAAATCCCAGTTTTCTGAGGTATTCTTCGGCGCCTGCAACCATTTTTAACACCTCGACCGTTATTTTTTGATCATAGGGTACCCGAGACGAAAGGCACGCCATTGATGGTTTCTCGGCAACTGGCAACTCAAGATACTTCGCCAACCGCCGTATTTCA
>CBFDAW010000408.1:0-3874 GCA_965602865.1 uncultured Thermoplasmata archaeon | reverse complement strand
AATTTCGTCTATAATTTTAATTACTAGATATTCAATTCATACACCACATACTCAGCAGAGGTACAAGGTATGAGACGAAGTAATAACTGGTTTGAGCAGATATTAGATACACCCGAGAAAAAGGCGAAGTTTCATATGTATATCACTTATGGTCTGATCATTAGCTGGGTTATGATTGTATTAGGAATGATTTTATTTATTCTAATTGTAATTGGACTATTGCACTCTTAAATTTAATAATTTAAATAATAATATCAATTTTATTCAATACCTTTACCTTTACCTTCAATGTATCAAGAGCCAGAGCCCTTTTCAACCATGAAACACTGGGTTTTACGCCCAACCTTGATAACCTTGATCAAATCATGCTGCTCCAGTAGTTTTATATGATAATTAACTACGCGTCGACTTTCATTGATTTTAAGTGCGATTTCTTTTTGCTTTAAACCTGGACGATATTTAATAGTTTTAATAATTCGTAGCTGGATATCGCTTACTTGATGCTCACCAATGTTATATGTTGGCATAGCCTCGGGGTAATACATGCCCACATCAGATTTCGGAATTCTCATTCCCACCGGATAAAATCGTTTAAAATACCCATCACGCTCCGAAGTTATTAAATCTTCTTGCTCGAGTCGAGCCAGGTGATGGACCAGGGTACCATTTTTGATCTTGAGTTTTGCCATGATCGACCTGTAATGGTCCCCAGGGTTTGCACGGATATGCATATAAATCTTCGATCGCAGCTTATGTTCCAGAATCTTATCACCAGTGACACGATAGTATAACGGTGTAAGCATCAGATATAACTTATAATTACCAAACTCGGTACCGATAGCTAAGAAAAGTGAAATAACAGCGGCAATCAATCCTGTTGTTATTAAGTATAAGCCATACGGCACTTTTTCTTCTGGAGAATTTGATAAATCATCAGCAGGAGGTTCGATAATTGGTGGCGGGGCAGAAACATTTATCGGTACCACTGCTTCATTGTTCTGTTCATTTAACTCAGGGATTTTATTTCCCGGGTCGATTACGATCTTCAGGTATCTGCATGTTAGATTTGCCCGCCAGGTGATAGTTATAGCTTTATTAGCATCACCAGGAAATTTACTAATATTATAAACTTCGAATACATAATCAGGCACGGAGGCATTAGTGCTCTGTTGAATAAAAGATACGGACACATTATTTTCCGGTGGCGGTTGTAGATTATGCAACAGTACTTCAATTACTACAAGATCATTTACCGTTGCATTATTTTTTGATAAAACCACATCCTTTTGCTGAACTTCAAAATCCGGTAAAGCATCTAAAACTTCAATCTCCCACTCGAAATAATCAGTTCTACTTGGTAGTCCATTGTCTGCAACTAATACCCCTAGAACATAATTACCCGCCGAGAATGTTCCGTGGAAACTGGTATTGAATTTAAAATAATTTTCGCTCCAGTTTGAAATTAAACTTGAATTCAGAAACCAATTATATTGTAACGCCCCGCCCTCGGGATCGAACGCGTCTATGGAAAATTCCAAAACGGCACTTTCATTGAGTTTAATTGTTGAATTCAATGGATAATGTTTTTTAATTATTGGTGGTAAATTCTCAACTACGAGTATCTTCAGATAATCATTATCAAAATTACCTTTCTTATCCACTGCACTTATCTTTACAATCCTCTCGCCTTTGGTAACGATAGTAGGGACAGTAAGTTCCAGTGTAAATTTGCCATCATCCGCATATTCGTCACTATGTGTACCATCGTCATACAGCAATTGTTTACCGGGGCCGGCTAATGGTTCCAGATTAACATATACTTCATCGAGATCATTGGTAGAATCAATTACCTCACAAGTAATAACCGCCGAATCCCGACTATCGTTCATAATCGATGTAGGAATAACTTGAGCACTTAAAATCTTCGGCCGACCAAATTGCTCTTGAATAACCCAGAGGGAAAAATCATCGATATAATAGCCAATTTCACCCGGCTCAGAATTAGAATCAGGTTCGAAACGCCATCTGAACTGAACATGATGCCCAAATAGACTTGGTGTACCGAGAGTATCCCAGGAATACCAGCGATCCGAGTTATCACCGGAAATATAGTTTAATGGGTCATTTGGTGTGGTAAGTAATGTCCAGTTATCAGTGTGGTTAAATGCATATTCAAAGTATAATCGATCAGTTTCAGAAGCTTTCCCAAACCATGTAAAAGCTATTCTGATTTGGTTGCCAACATACAAATTATTTGTTTGCGCTCCGTCAAGATCAATAATTGGTGAGTAAAGGCAATAGCTATTATTCGCATCAAAATCATCATTGCTGGTGTTCACGTACCACGCATTAGCCCAGGAATGCTGTTTGGGATCCGGGTCGGACATTACATTGATCTTGTACCAACCATACTCGGCATACCAACTTAAATCTGCGCTCTCAAAAGAATTGTAATATTTATAAACCTCCAAAGATTCTGAATCTAAAAAATTATTCTGCAAATTCTCGTCGGAATCCAAATTAATGGAAATATTAATATAATAGATTCCCCCAACACGTGGAATAACCGTCCAGGTTATGGTTTTTGATTCACCAGGATTTAGATTATCAATATCGTTTTTTCCATCTGGTGTAAATTCTTCATGCCTGCCGGTAAAATCTTTAATTTCAAGCTCATATTGTAGTCCTGATACCGCTTCGGTGCCGTAATTTGTAATATTAGCCACAATCTGGAAATCATGTCCTGCTACAATTGGTACATCAGTTGGGTATATCTCAACACTTTCTATACCCACATCGTACTCTGGTGGTGGGCGTTCATAACCATATATGAAGAAATCATCCAGATAGAATCCTATCTTATTCTCTGGTATCTGGTCCGAATGCCAGTGGATTTTAAATCGGGTCAATTCTCCCGTATACGAATGAATATCCATGCCTATATGTCGTGGGGGGGAAATCCAAAAATTCCAAGAAGGAGAACCAGAATCATCAACGGTTTGATTTGGAAATTCGATATCAATAGGATACCATTTCTGTTCTGAGGATTTATAACCTTCAATCGAAAGTGTATCTTGCTCTGAAGAGGCACCGTAGAATTTAAAATTTAAATATGCATATGTATTTTCCTTAAAACGCCTTAGATCGATTTCGGGGGTAATTAAATCAAAATCGTTTCTTTCACCGTAGTCATCAGCCTTTCCGAACTCTTCCAAGCCAGGATATAATGCAAGCGGTGAAGAATGTGCTTTTGGATTCGGATCATTCTCGATTGAATCAGTCAAGTGCCAGGCATTCGAATCTATATCACCCGACCAGTCATTAATGCTCTCATCCTCAAAATCATCATTCCACTTTTTTGTAAATAGATTATATGCTTTGGCAATGTTATTTGACTGATTTTGGTCTGATGTAAACATAAGATTACAGGTAAGGTTAAAAGAATTGGAATAAGTGGGTATCCAAGTGAATTCTAACTTTAATTCATTATTAGATTGAAGATATCCAATATATTCACGTCTCTCCCAACTTGCTTGACCGTAATAATCCGTTAAATTAAGTACCAGAGAGACATTGTGAGAATTTATAATATCCTTGGTTCCAGCATTCTTAATAGTTATGGAGAAATTGGTAGATTCCCCGATTTCACCGGCAATAAAATAAAGGTAATGAATACCACTAATATTAACTGTCCAATAAAATAATCCAGAATAATTAATATTAATTGTTTGGATCTTAAGATCATAATCAAAGCTGGTATTACTTCGGTTGCACCTTGCACCTTGGGTTTTGTCTTTCAGGTCATACAGCTCCATTTCCGGTGCCGAATTCAGAACAGGATCATAATCAGAGTTTACCTTGGTTCCTGGTTCTA
>CBFDAW010000407.1:0-3878 GCA_965602865.1 uncultured Thermoplasmata archaeon | reverse complement strand
CTCGGAGTTACCTATTTCTACAACTATATATCAGAGCCCGAGCCTCTCTCAGTAAAAATAAATCAGCACCCGCTCCCGAATCTCGAGTAATCTAGGATATCATTCCGTTATCCTCGGGTTCGGGACCCACTTCGTTAGGCTCTGTTTAATTTCCACTTATCAGGCTCTGATTAAATTTCAATAATTTAGGCTCGGAGTTACCTATTTCTACAACTATATATCAGAGCCCGAGCCTCTCTCAGTAATTATAAATCAGAACCCGCTCCTATTTCAGTAAAAATGAATCAGCCCCCGTTCCCGAATTTAGATTAATTTAATGAGTGAGAATATCGATGCAATGTACAGGGGCGAAACAACTCGTGGTAGCAATGAACTTTCTGTAATAGAAATGGAGCAGAGGAGTTATATTGTCAGGACCTAACAATCGACTGAAGATAAATGACCGGACAATAGGAGCCCTATGAATCGAGAGGTTCACGACCGGTTCTCTGATGGTTTGGGGGTATAATTCCCCCAACGCTACTCGGCGGTTTCGTTGCTTCCTCTATTCATTATTCTTCCAACTGAGCTTTAATGTTAGCCGCGATTGTTGGTCCAATCCCTGGTATCCGAGCCAGTTGTTCGGAACTTACCTTTTTCAAGGCGGATTTTGTATTATAACCATGCTTAAATAGCACTCTTGCCCGAACTCGACCAATTCCTTTGAGGGTCACAAGGGTTAACAATTCTTCGCTTACACCATATGATACGCGAAGGTTCAGATCTTTAAGGGCACTTTGATGATCCGGATTGAACAATCGTGCCAGTTCGTGCATCGAGTAGAGCAACCATTTACCGGTTTCTACCTTATTTCTAATATCTCCCGGACCAATGTTATATTTCTTTGAAATGTGATCTTCGGATCGTTCCAAGATCCAATCCTCTAGCATACAGGCGGTCTTCACCTGACTTAAAAAATCTTCATAATCCACCGCAGTTTCATACCAATGATGAATAAAATTCTCACCCTCATCCTTAACCACCGCCTCAACCCATTCATAATCTTTTTTGCGAAGATAGAATGTTAACATGTCCGGGGTTGCACAGATTGTGTGTAAATATGCTAATGAGGGGATCTCTGATTTCTTTTCATGTTCAAGAGCATGCCGCATTAAAACTGCGGTCTCCGGATCGATATATAGATCCGAGGATCGTTTACCAAACTCCGTAGGTATGAACCCTTCTGATTCTTGCAGAGCTATTATTAGATCTTGCTCTTTCAAAAAAGTTAATACTTTTTCAATCTGATTAGATAATTCATAGGCTTCTTTTTGAGATGCATAAAATGAATTGCCAATATATTCATCTAATTCAGAATTATTTTTTACAAAACCACTTGCAATTGCCGCAAGAATATGAGTCCGTAAAGCACGTTCAATACTCAATTTTGAATATATTGGTTCTGTTTCGGAAAGTAAATATCTATCTCGAAGTTCAGCTGCCATCTCGAAATCCTTAGCAAGTAAAACAGCTTCACCCACAGGGTCGTATTTAGGTCTACCTGCACGACCCATCATCTGTTTGATCTCCAAAACGGGTATTGGCGTATTCGTTCCAATTTCGATATCGTATCTGAAAACGTCACGGACTATTACACGTCGCGCCGGTAGGTTGATCCCAGCTGCCAGAGTAGGGGTGGCAGTTATACATTTTAATATGCCTTTTTTAAAATTAGTCTCAACAGATTTCCGCTGCGCATCGGACAACCCTGCATGGTGGAACGCCACACCGGAGGATATCATCATCGATAGGTCCTTTCCTAATGTCGTAACCTCCGAATGACTACCAATGAATTTTTTCGATATGTTTTTTAATAAATCCTTTTCGGAATCGGATAATAGTCTTTCAATGGGTCTCGATAACCGCCGAGATAATGCCTCAGTGGAACGCCGAGTATTAACAAAAATTAGTATTTGCCCGCCCTCTTTTATTGTATCCAAAACAAGGGAAGTAATATCGTCGGTAATTCGTGGGATCGATTTACTTGTATTATTTAGAAAATTAATGGTACTATCATAGCAGACACCTTCTAACAGCTTAACGGGACGCCAAGTGCTTTGGATGTGCTTAGCATTTAACCAACTGGCAAGTTCGTTGGAATTTTGTATTGTTGCGGATAAGGCTATAATCTGTGCATTCGGATTAACTTGTTTGAATCTTGCAAGTATCAATTCAAGAGTTGGGCCGCGCTTCGGGTCATTGATTAGATGAATTTCATCGGCAACTATTACTGTAATGTTCTTTAACCACGATGAACGATGACGGAGTAATGAGTCTGTTTTTTCCGAGGTTGCGATTATGATATCGAAATCGTTCAGTTTAGGATCTGGCGAATCCAGATTTCCCATGCTTAGTTCTATTTTAATACCCAAGTTCTCAAATTTTTTAAGATCCTCAAATTTTTCGCTTGCTAACGCTCGAAGCGGGACAATATATAGTGCTTTTCCGCCATTTAAAATAGATCTCAAAATGGCTAAATATGCAATCAATGACTTTCCTGAAGCGGTAGGTATTGCAAGAACTAAATTTTCACCGGCAAGGGCAAATGGTAGTGCTTCGGCTTGAGGCGGATATAATTTTAATATGCCCTCATTTGATAGAATTTTCAGAACCTCTTTTGGCAGGTCGAACGATTCTAAGGATTTGAAATCATGTATCATGTTAATTCAATACCTGTAATTTATTAATCCCGAATAAATTTTATTGTAGTGGAGTACAACATTACAATAATTATATATATACATAAAGCAATATCATGCCGCTGGTGAGAGGATTACCATGACTACAAATATTATGAAAAAGCGAAGCGGGCCGGTGGTTGATCATAGTTTAGAAGCAACCAGGAGTATCGAGTTTCAATTGTTAAATATGAAAAATGAGCTCGAAAAATTCCCATTAGAAAAAAATTCGAAAATCGATCTTATCCCCACCGTATCGCAAACATTAGAGACATTACAACAAATCGATCTACAGTTAAAAAACATGTGCTCATCGTTAGAAAAATATTCCCGGCAGTTTGGAAATAATGAAGAATATTCACCAGTAAAAGACTCATTTACTACTGAAGAACCTAATCCGCCGCCATTTCCACCAGTATCCCCACCAACATTTCCACCAACATATCCATCCGAATACCAAAGCCCACCAATACCCCCGCCATTTCCGCCTTGGGCGCAATACCATATGCAAAATCAGTATTACTACCCCCCATTTTACAACCCGTACATGTATTATTCTCCACCTCCATTTTTTATGCCGAGACATTTTCCACCAAACTCTGAAGATTCGAGAGTATTTCCGCAAGATTATCCACCGTTTTTACCTCCTTCGAGAGATTATCCAAACGAGCCTTACGAACAATACGGGAAATATTACGAATCGGCAAAACGTCCTACAGTTGCATCCTCCGAACCCGCTTACTCAAAACAATCAAAAGCCATTCCTTCACAGGTATTTAAGATCGCATATTATCCCTGGGAACAATTGACAGGTAAACGCACGCCAATGGATTCTAGGGTGCCTTATGTAAACTTGTATGATCTTGGTAAAGAATATTTGGTTTATGTGGAACTTCCGGGCGTTGAAAAAGAGAATATAGAGATTAGAGTAGATGAACAATCCATCTGGATAAACGGTAAGCCAACAATAATTGGTGGAGAAGACGGTACGCCTATCGTTCAAGAACACGGATTTCATGAATTTTCTAGGCAATTATACCTACCATCTACCATCATTACGAATAGATCAAGTTGCAAATTTGAAAATGGGATCTTAAAAATCTTATTGATGAAAGAGAAATTAAAAAAGCCTATACATCAATTAAAGGTAAAATGATTATT
>CBFDAW010000406.1:0-3878 GCA_965602865.1 uncultured Thermoplasmata archaeon | reverse complement strand
GAAAAGTTAATATAAATCATACCTAGATACTAATTTGTTCGATAGACAGGTTGAACAGTTTGATGTTGACCAAGATATGATTAAATTCATTGGCACATCCGCTGATGATAATTCGCAAACATTGGTTGATGATGTAAATTTACCTAATTCTGGAAGTATTAAGGGTTGGATAAAGGTATATGTCCAAGATGACAAAACACCACCGGGTCAAATACCAGCAGGAGTCTACTATATTCCGTTCTACGATACACCTACTGCTCCTTAAACCAAAGCAATCCCATAGATAGGAAAGTTAGTAATGCGCAAATTCAAAATTATCTAAAGTCAGCGGGGTAAACAAAAAAATTTGTAAGAATTCAAACTACATTTATGTCTTTACTAATGGAAATTAGTTAGTTCCAGATATTAAGAAAAGATTAGAAATAAGTTCTTGGTAAAGCTATAGATTATTAATAAAACCATGCCAGGATAGGCTTGATATATCCTCCTTTTTTCTTTTTTTAGTATTATTGTATTTTATATGAAATAATTGAGATAAATTACTCGGCTATCCTACTCTTCCTCAGTTTGTTTTTTTAAAATAGGTATATGGTATCGCTGGACTTTAGCAGATAATTGTGAATGTTGTTGAGTAGCTTGCGTTTGTGGTTGTTGGTCTTCGACCTTAGGTATTGACGATAATTCCTGTTGTGCTTGTTTGGATTGTACTTCGGTGGATGGTTGTAGTGCGAGTGGTGGTTCAAATACCACTTGTCCATGTTCCTTTGCTTTTTGCTAGAGGGATTTACCAATAAGCTTGGGTTTACAGCCAGGTGATGCTCCTAACTATTCATCAATCGCCGTAATATCCTCACCAGAACTGCACTCGATCTCAGATCTTAACTTATTATATGTTTCTTCAGTAACTTCCCCTTTTAAAAATCGCTCCCTTAAAAGATGTAATTGTTGAGCTATTGTAAGTGTGGCTTGTGGTAATTGAAATTGTGGTTGTACAGAAGTTGGTACTAATGACGGTATTGGTGTTTTTTCATTTGGAGCTGTGCCTGCAATAGTCGGCTGAGCTTCTACTTTTGGCGTAGGTAATTGGTCCAGTATTATAGGTTGTATTGGTAGTTGTTTTGATTTTACTACATTTAAAGTTGCGTCTGGTAAAGTAATAGGTCTTAGTGGCGCAGGTATTAATTCTGCTCTAACTGTTGGGATTTTTGCAGCTTTTTGCTTTTTATATAAATAGAAACTTATTGCCGAGGCAATAATTATAATAAAAATGATAATCCAAATTAACCATAACCATGATGTTTTTTCTTGAGAATTACTTTCTTTCAAAGATTCCACTGTAAGTGTAAAATTCTGATAATCTAAATCACCCTCACCGTCCGTTACTGTTACATTCACCCAGTACTTACCTATATCACTTTCAGAAGGTTCACCATTTAATAATCCGGTAATTGAATCTAATTTTAGCCACTCACCAGCATTGGTTTTTAATGACCAAATAATTTTATCATTTGTAGGATCAATATCTATTACTTCATAATTTACTGAGTATAATTCGCCAACTATCGCCTTTGTTATATCTTTAGTTGTTGTTATAATTGGTGGGTCATTTGTATTTATAACATATAATGTGAAATTCGAATAATCAACATATTCATTATCACTAACGGAAATATTAATCCAATATTTACATATATCATCATTTGAAGGTGTACCATTAAGAATTGAATTAATGGTATTATATGTCAACCATTCTGCAGTAGTAGCAAAAATCCAGATTAATTCACTGGAATCATTATCAACATCCTCAGCTTCATATACTATTTCATAGTACTCGTCTTCAATTGCTGTTAAATTATCCGCTGTAATAATTGTTGGTGGATCGTTTATATTCATAACCTCTAAAGTAAAATTAGAATAATCTATATACTCAGTATCATCAACAGATATATTTACCCAATATTCACCTACATTATCATTTGTTGGTGTACCATTAAGCATGGCAGTTGTTGGCTCGAATTCTAACCAACTAGCATTAGTATTCATTGTCCAGATTAAATTATCTTGCTGAATGTCAACATCAATAGCTTCATAAAACACTTTATAAAGTTCATCTTCAATAGCTATCTCAGTATCATTTGTAATGATGATAGGGGCATCATTAATATTCATAACTGTTAATGTGAAATTTGTAAAATCAGAATTAATTGTATCATCGATTGAGATATTAACCCAGTATTTTCCTACATTATCGTTTGTGGGTGTTCCATTAAGAACTGCGGTTATTGTATTGAATTCAAGCCAACTAGCATTAGTAGAAAAACTCCAAGAGCCTGATTGATCTATATTAGTAAAGTCAGGATCTTCATATTCATAATTCAATTCATAATAAATATCTTCAATCGCCGTAATATTATCTTCTGTTATAATATTGGGAGGTGTATTATAAACTTCAGGTTTATTAACAAGAGCTGTAGACCAAATAAATAGACCATCAGAAACATAGAACTGATATGTATGCATCCCAATATTTAAGTTATTGATATTAAAGAAATAGTCTTTTCCATTTCTATAATTGGTATCATTTGGATCAACTTCTATCAGTGGGTACACTATGTCGTTAATATTCACAGTTATTTTTATAGGTGGCAAATCATTTATTTGAGCATATTTTACTGTAAAATTGAAATAAGTACTCGTATTACCAGAGATTGGTGTGACCTTAGGATGACTTAAAACAAGTGGTAATTCAAGATACCTATAAAATATATCGTTATCTGTACCTGCACTGTTTGTATTATTATTATCACACCAAACTATGTAACTCTTTCCAAGATTTATAGCAATATCTGGAAGATCAGAATTACCAATATTGAAATCTTTACTTATTATAGGTTCTGAGATTACTTGTACTGGTTCCCAATTGTAACCAGTAAGGTTGCATTTATAAAAGATTTCCAAACCTATTTCTGCACCATTTGTATTATTTGTGTCTTCCCAAACTACATAGATCTTACCATTCTCAACGGCAATATTTGGAAATTTAGAACCGCCTGTATTTAGGTTTTTACGGTAGGTAGGTTCTGAAATTACTTGGATGTCTTCCCACTTAATGTCATTTAAATTACATCGATAAAAAATATCCTGATCCGTCCCTGCACCATTCGTATCATTTTGATCCATCCATACAATATAGATTCTATTATTATCAACTGCTATAGCTGGATAAATAGAAGTGGCAGTATTAAAATTTTTATTTTGAATTGGTTCTGAGATTACTTGAACAGGTTCCCAGCTAAAGCCGGTATGATTACATATATAAAATATATCACCATCTGTACTTGCACGGTTTGTATCATTTCCATCATCCCAAACAACATAAATTTTACTATTTTCTACTACAATTTCTGGATGAACCGAAATCCCAGTATTAATATTTTGACCGGGAATAGGTTCCGAAATTACTTGTATATCCTCCCAGCAATAACCTGTAATGTTACATCTATAAAATATGTCCTGATCGGTACCTGCACGATTCGTATCATTCTTGTCATACCAGACTATATAGATTTTATCATTTTCAACTGTTATTGATGGATCTCCGGATTCTTCCACATTAGAATTAAAACCTGGTATTGGTTCTGAAATTACTTGGATGTCTTCCCAATTATTACCAGTAATATTACATCTATAAATTATATCATCATCTGTACCTGCACCGTTCGTATTATTTCTGTCACCCCAGGTCACATAGATCTTACCGCTCTCAACTGCAATATCTGGACAAAAAGATTCTTCAGTATTAATATTTTGGCCAGTAATAGGTTCTGAAATTACTTGTATGTCAGACCATTGATTTCCATCGAAATATCTATAAAAAA
>CBFDAW010000405.1:0-3882 GCA_965602865.1 uncultured Thermoplasmata archaeon | reverse complement strand
TTTCATAAATACTATTCCCGTTTGCATCAATAGCTACAATAAGCGGCCCGAACCCGTTTCCTATTAAAACCCATAATGCTTCTGGCATACCCAGTTCATACCAGTACACACCCTTGACCTTGGCAATCCCGCGCGCTGCTAAGATTGCTGCGCCGCCGGTGAGTGCCAAGTATACACATCCAAATTCTTGCATTGCCACGACAGTTGGGTGTGACATGCCACCTTTACCTATTATTGCTCGAACACCGAACTTCTTGATGAACTCCGGTTCAAGAGTATTCATCCGAGAGGAAGTTGTGGGCCCAGCAGCTACGACCTCCCACGAATCGTTATTTATTTTTTTCATGATGGGCCCGCAGTGGAACACCGCTGAGTTGGTAAAGTCTACGGGTATTTTCTTTCCTTGTGCGGCGGCAGCCAGTGCGTGTTTATGTGCTTCGTCTCGAGCGGTATATATCGTCCCAGTTAGCTTGACTGCATCGCCTAATTTAAGTTCGCGGACTGCTGATTCGGTTAAAGGTGTTGTTAAATTTATTTCTGACATAACTATTACAACCTTTTTTGTTTGGTTAGATTCGTCAAGCTATTGCTCTTCATATTCTATCTTCCCATCTGGATAAATTCTTGCTCGTGCACGACGAGCTGCCCAGCATTGGATATTCACCGCAACGGGATGGCTAGCGGTGTGACAATGCGCATATTCAATATTCACACCAAGTAATGTGGTTTTCCCACCTAATCCCATGGGGCCAATACCTATCTGGTTCAATGAATCGAATAATTCTTGTTCTAAAGCGGCAAGCTGTGGGTCTGGATTTGGTTGATCAATAGGTCTTAGAAGTGCTTCTTTTGCTAGGTTCATAGATATATCCGCTGAACCGCCAATTCCCACGCCGAGAATTATTGGCGGGCATGGTTTACCACCAGCATTAACTAATGTGTCAAGAACAAATTGTTTGATACCATTCAGGCCGGCAGCCGGTGTGAGCATCGAAAGTGCGCTCATATTTTCCGACCCGGCTCCCTTGGGCATTACAACAAGTTCCAGGTATTCGTTAGCTGAAGGCTTGAATTTGATGTATGGCATATGTTTACCTGTATTGTTCCCCGGGTTAGCGCGAGTCAGTGGATGGACCGTATTAGGTCGTAACGGCACTACTTCGGTGGCACGGGCTACTCCTGAACTAATACCTGCTGTAATTTCTAAAACAGATACCATAGATAGATCTACTGGTAAATGGACAAAAAATATTTGAATACCTGTATCTTGGCACATGGGTATCTTTAAATCTTTTGCTAAAGATATATTTTCCAGAATGTTCCTCAGCTGTGTTTTCGGTAAATCCTCGGTTTCGATTTCGTATGCGTGTTCCAATGCAGCCACGATATCATGGGGTAGTAAGGTCTGAGCGCGATGTAACAATTCAACAGTAACATCTTCTATCATTGTTTTTGTAATCAAAGATTCTCCCCCTAAGGAGTTGTTAGAAATCTAAGATAAGATAATAATAATAAAGTGTAAAATAATCTTCTAATTTAAGATTATTTTAGTTTGTATACTATTTATTATCATTATTAAGGTTATATTATTTGCTTTTTAGATTATAACTTTAATACGGACTGGGATACATACATAATGTTTCTATTAATCGACGTTAAAGCTCGGTAATGGATTGGCTATACTTATATTTTCTTATATTTGTTTTCTTGCCTCTTCTTCAATTTTTCATTTTTAGCACAATCTTAGTAGATATAAATATATTTATATGTGTAACACCTTACCCCTCCTCTGGATAACATATCTTATTATGCGGCATGGTATGTGAGAAGATAGTATAAATAATCTCCAAGGAGGGGCATTTTTGAGAAAAATGACAGCATATATTTTAATAATTTTGTTTGTGTGTGTGAACTTGAATGCCATTGCAATGGCAGATATAAATAATAATTCTGAAGTGGAAGTAGAAGGTATTAATAATTACGACCTTAACACTGTGGAAAAGACTAAAGATATGAAAGATGAAAATGATCTGGCATTGAACTGTCCGGGTGGAATATATAATGCTGAAAAGATAGCACCTGAAAAATTAATAGAAATCCAAAACAACATGCGAAACTCGAACCTTGGACATCTATTTACCCCCATAGAGTCAAATAATGCACCTTCAAGTATTCCGGAACCAATGGCACCATCACAGCAGAAGTGGGGTAATATCAAGATAAACCACGATTATGGCACGGACTCACAGTATCAACCGTCAATAGCAATTGGACCACTAACTGGAAATATCTATATTACCTGGCTCGATGACAGGGAATACAATACCACCTATGTCTATTTTGCCAAATCCACCGATAACGGAAAAAGCTTCGAAGGATATGTACATTTGAATCGTTACCAAAAAACTACACCACAGACACCAGTAATCGCAGTTAATTCAACTGAATCAATTTATGTCGTTTGGTCTGATGATCGTGCAAGTCAGATATTATATTCTCCCAAGAGATATAATTGGAATTATGATATATTCTTAAATAAATCCGATGATGGCGGAGATTCCTGGTTAGGTGCAGATATTTGGGTTAACAATGCACATGCATTTAATCAAACAAATCCCACGATTGCGGTTAGCAATGATGACATGGTTTTTGTTGCCTGGGAAGATGAGCTGGATTTTGCAGCCTATTGGCCACCTTATTGTAAAAGTATTCAATTAGCAAATTCAACGGATGGCGAGTATTTCTATCCACGGAAAAAGGTAAGTGGTGCATTTGGCATAAACGCCGTTGACCCCGCACTCGCCGTGGATAATAACGATTATGTCTGGGTTACATGGAGTGAGAATAATACCGCGCCTAATGATTATGATATTTATTATACCCGCACCAGCACACCGTGGCCACCGGGAGCCACTACAACTTTCAATACAGAGGCACGCGTAGATGCTTCTCCAGATGGGTACAATCAAAATAATCCAGACATTGTGGTAAGAGATGATAATAATGCGTATATAGTCTGGGAAGATGAACGCTCAGGGCTGAGCGCAGATACTTATATTGCTAAATATAACACGGTTTCAAGCAAATTTTTAAATGAAAAAAGAATCAACAATGATCCTGGTGATAAAACCGATCAACTTGAACCACATATTGCATTACCCACATCCGGTAATAATGTATATGTGACCTGGCGTGATGAACGAAATGGGTATTATGAAACCTATTTTGCCAGATCAGAAAACAAAGCGTCAACTTTTATTCACCAAGCCGCAATTGATGATGATTTCACAAACCTGAGGGTTGGTTCAATGGTTTCCTTACCACCTGATTCATTAAAATCCATTGCAGTACATACCGATGGTACTATTTATATATCTTATGCGGAAAATCGTTTTGGAAATTTTGATATTTTCCTACAAAAATCAACCACCATGGGTAATAGCTGGTCTAATGCATTAATGGTTAACGATAATGGCACATCATCTATGCAAAGTATTGATAATAAATATGATATCGGGATAGGCGACGATGATGTCATTCATGTAGCCTGGATGGATACCCGGGAAAACTATGGATTACTGGAAAGTCAAAGAGGTGATATCTACTATTCACACTCGAGCGATTATGGGTTAACATTTTCACAGGCAACCAGAGTTAATAAGAATAGTAATGGTATCCAGAAGAACCCATCTATTGCCGTTAACCAAAGTGATGAAGTATATATCTCCTGGACAGATTTATCTGCATCCCCAGGAGAAATATTTTTTACATTTTCATTAGATGGTGGTCAATCTTTTGTTCCATCGAGTGATATTAAAGTAAACGGTGTCTCCACCATAAATGATAATTCGTGCATTGCAGTCAATTCTTCGGGAGTGGTGT
>CBFDAW010000404.1:0-3887 GCA_965602865.1 uncultured Thermoplasmata archaeon | reverse complement strand
ATGAAAGCGCTAATGCTATGGGCGGTGCCGGGATCCAGGCCGCACAAAACATAGCGAATAAAAAAGTGGAGGTTATGATCACGGGTAATATGGGGCCAAACGCATTCCAGACACTTAATGCGGCTGGGATTAGAATTATTATCGGTGTTAGCGGCACAGTTAAGGAAGCTATTGAAAAGTTCAAAGCCGGCGAGTTAAAAGAGACTGTCGCACCCAATGTGGCTAGCCACTTTGGCATGGGCGGCGGCGGTGGCAGGGGCGGTGGCAGGGGCGGTGGCAGGGGCGGTGGTAGAGGCGGTGGTATGGGCGGTGGAGGAGGAGGAGGGCGCGGACAAGGAATTAGAAAATTGGATCAAGGTGAATACGCATGAAAGTTTGTATACCAACCATGGGAAACAAAGGTGTTAATGAATATGTCGGTGAACATTTTGGACGAGTGCCAACATATACCTTGGTTGATACCAAGACGAACGAAGTAACAGTAATTGATAATACAAGTGAACATGGTGGCGGCAGCGGCTACCCACCGGAGATCATCGCAAAAACTGGTGCAGAAGTGATGCTATGTGGTGGTTTGGGCCGAAGAGCTATTGCAATGTTTGAAGAAATTGGTGTTATGGTCTATGTGGGAGCTTCCGGTACTGTAAAGGATACCATTGAGATGTGGAAAGTTGGCAAGCTCCAGGCGGCTACTGACGAAAACGCATGCAGACAACATGCGTTCCGAAGAAATTAGCATTCACATAGTCATGATTATTAAATCAACATATAAAGAAAGGAGTCTATCAGAGGCTGTAAGATGAAAATAGCAATTGCCAGCGGTAAGGGTGGTACTGGTAAGACCACTATTGCGACTAACCTTGCCCTAAGCCTTGACAATGTCCAGTTACTGGATTGTGATGTCGAGGAACCAGATTCGCACTTATTTTTAGATATGAAATTAGAAAAAATAGAGGATGTCAATATCTCTATCCCAACAATCGATAAACAAAAGTGTGATTTCTGCGGCGAGTGTTCCAAATTCTGCCAGTATCACGCACTCGCCGTAGTAGGAAACGATGTACTGTTCTTCCCAGACTTGTGCCATGGTTGTGGCGGTTGCACTTTAGTATGCCCAAAGGATGCGATTACCGAAGAGAAGCATAAAATTGGTGTGATCGAGAAAGGTAACAATGGTAACTTGGAGTTCTACCATGGATTGTTGAATATTGGCGAGGCAATGGCAACACCGGTAATTAAAGCATTAAAGATAAAAAATAACAATGATAAGATAGTAATTTTAGACTCACCGCCGGGCACTGCCTGTCCGGTTATTGAAACCGTCAATGAGGCAGATTATGTTTTACTTGTTACCGAACCTACACCGTTCGGTCTTCATGATTTGAAACTGGCTGTAGAAATGGTGCGTACACTAAATATCCCATTTGGCGTAATAATAAATCGTGACGGTGTGGGTGATGATAGGGTTGAAAAATATTGCAAAAAAGAAAAAATTAAAATTTTATTAAAGATCCCACATGATGATAAAATCGCACGACTATACTCAAACGGGATTCCATTTGTGTTCGAGCTGCCTGAATGGAAAGATAAATTTATCGAACTTTATGATCATATCGGGTTAGAGATGGGGGTCAGCTCATGAAGCAGCTAACGATTATAAGTGGTAAAGGCGGCACCGGGAAAACTACAATAGCGGCAGCCTATGCGTCAATTGCCAAAAATGCGGTATTAGCAGATTGTGATGTTGACGCCGCGGACCTTCATCTTATTCTGGATCCCGAGATCGAGGAGACCGTAGAATTCAGCGGAATGAAGCTCGCTGCAAAGGATGATGAAAAATGTGTCGAGTGCGGTTTGTGCAAGGAACACTGCCGGTTTGGCGCCATCGATGAAGAATACAATATTATCAATGAACGCTGTGAGGGGTGTGGTGTATGTGAATTAGTCTGCCCCGTGGACGCTATACAGCTCGTTGACCGCAAATCAGGAGTAGCGTATAAGTCCACGACACGGTTCGGTCCGATGTCACATGCGGTGTTGAATACCGCCGAAGAAGCCTCCGGGAAGCTCGTCAGTCTTGTGCGTAATCATGCGCAATCAATGGCACAAAAATATAAAAAAGAGCTCATAATTATAGATGGTCCACCCGGAATTGGGTGCCCAGTAATATCTGCGATCACGGGTGTTGATATGGTACTAATAGTAACCGAACCAACTATATCTGGCATCCATGATATGGAGCGTATCTTAGGTGTTGCCAGACATTTCGATATACCGGTTGCTTTATGTATAAATAAAAAGGATATTAATTCTGAGAACACAAAGAAGATTGAAGATTACTGTAAAAAGAATACGTTACCACTTGTTGGTAAATTGCCATATGATAATATCGCAACTTCAGCAATGATCGAGGGGAAAACGCTCATAGAATATTCTCCCAATAGCCTACTTTCGAATAATGTCAAGAATATGTGGGAAAATATTCTGAACATTTTGGAGGATGCTTAATGGATGGTGATAATAAATCAGATTTTGACAAAATGGTGGAAAGCATCCAGGAGGATTTGGATAATGAAGCTGAAGCTACATACTCTAAAAAGGTCATTGAGGAATATAAACATCCGTATAATGTCGGTAGAATGAAAGATCCCGATAGTGTTGCAATAATCACTGGTTCATGTGGAGATACTATGGAGATTTTTCTAATAATTAAAGAGAACAAGATAACAGATGTACGGTTCATGACCGATGGTTGTGGCGCCTCCATTGCCTGTGGTAGTATGGTGTCTAGAATGGTAGAAGGAAAGGCTATTGATGACGTTAAAAAAATTACAGATCTTGAGTTAGTAGATGCTCTTGATGGTTTACCGGATGAGAACAAGCACTGTGCAAAGTTAGCCGTTGATACGGTACAAAAAGCAATTAACAGTTATCAGGATCAAATTATGAGATGAATAATAAATAGATGAATTTGTCATAGGAGGTGAAAAATCATGCAAGGTGGTCAAGGTAGAGGTCAAGGACGCGGTCAAGGTGGCGGTCAAGGTGGCGGTAGGGGTCAGGGAAGAGGTGGTGGTCGAGGCGGCGGTGGTGGTTTTGGCATCGGCCCAGGTGGGGATTGTATGTGCCCGAATTGCGGATACAGAGGACCACACCAATTAAGTGTACCATGTTACGACCAAAAATGCCCCAAATGTGGTACTATGATGACGCGCGCGATGTAATTCCAATACACCATGTAAAAAAAATTATAAAAAAAGGAGGAAATTAAAATGAAAATAGCGGTGTCCGCTACGGGAGAAGATTTGAATGACCATATAGACCGCAGGTTTGAAAGATGTCAATATTTTTTGATTGTAGACTCCAAAACAATGAACTTCAGTTCAATTTTTAATAATGGTACAATGAAAAAGGACGGGAGCAGCTCAAAAGCATTGGATATCGTGTTAAATAACAATGTTGAAGCAGTGATTACCGGAGACATGAGACAAGGTGCATATAAAAGATTATCAGATGCAAAGATCAAGATCATTACTGGTTTAAATGGTAATATAAGAACTACGATAGAGGAATTCAAATTAAATGAAATTGAACAATGTCCGGAATGTAGTAGTACCAATCTCGTTCGGGATTATACTACCATGGAAATTCTATGTAAGAATTGCGGACTCAAAAAAAAGGTATAATGTACTTTACATACTCATGCAATCAAAGGGATTATTATGGCCACCAATTTCATATTGATTAAAACAAAGCCTGGTCAAGAGTGTAAGGTTTATGATAAGCTAAAAGAAGTATTAGAAGTTATAGAATTCCACCAATTATTCGGTGAGTATGATTTAATTGTGAAAGTTGAAGCTATGAGTACTGAGAAAGTCAGTCAGATA
>CBFDAW010000403.1:0-3904 GCA_965602865.1 uncultured Thermoplasmata archaeon | reverse complement strand
ACACATGCTTAATTTATTCATTAAATAAATTTAACGAGATATATATTAATTCACGCCACATAATCATTAATTAAGTCTTATTATGATGTAAAAATAAGATATCTTAATTATGGTCAATGTCAGTTTAATAATAAATTATTAATATTCGATTTGCCTTTTAACATAGTAGAGGAGAAAAAATCAAGTCGGTGAGTTCCAGAGGAGAGATAGTAAGGATTTAGAATTATTAGGTAAGCCGCATTTACGTTTCCATTTCACAATTTTTTAGATAAGAACGCAATGGTGTAGGTCAAATGTCAGAATTACTAAGTTTATCCAAAAAGATCGTATTATTAGGAGACCCTGCAGTTGGAAAAACTAGTTTGATTAGGAAATTTGTATATGATATGTTTAATGATAATTATATCACTACACTAGGTGCAAAGGTTTCTAGAAAACGGTTGATATTTGATCACCCGACTAAAGATATTAAAATTGAAATGAAATTTCTGATCTGGGATATCATGGGGCAAAAGGAATATGCGATGGTCCAACAATCCGCATTTATGGGTGCTCAAGGTGCGATAATCGTTTGCGATGTCACACGGCGAAAAACCCTGGAAAGTTCGATTAATTGGATTACAAATCTATTTGATATTGCCGGTGAGATTCCTCTGGTACTTATCGGAAATAAATGTGATTTATCGGAGCAAAAACAGTTCCAATATGAAGATTTGGCGAATTTTGTGAGTGCATTTTCGGCCCCGGCGTTTCTTGCAAGTGCAAAAACCGGTGAGAATGTTGAAATTTCCTTTACTAAATTGGGTGAACATATCGTGAAAATTGATTTTGGAGAATAAAAAAATGCTTTGTGTAGATGATGAGAATACACGCATTTTTTTATAAATAAGAGAGAAAGTTGTACTAATAAGGTAGAATTTCTATACCCCCCATCAATAGTCAGGCAGAATTCTCTCTTGAAAACCAAGATCTTGATAACCAGTTTTGATGCATTAGCTATGGAGGCGGCATTTTTCGAAGTAACAAATAAAACTTTTAACCCTGAGCCGGTAAAGAAAGGATTTTACGAAAATTAGGTTTATCAGTCACCGAACACCCGTGGAGAATTATTATTTCGACAATAATAGTTACAATTCTAATGATCTTCGGCGCATTTGCATCTTTGGAAACTGGTCACTCGGAATTTAGAACAAATATCAACGATCTTTTCCCCGACTATGAAGAAGTTGAAATATTAAACGAGATCGAATCGGATTTTGGGTTTTATTAGACCTCAGGAGATTGAAAAAAGAAAAAGAATTGCAAGGGGTTATTTCGCCCACGAAAATCGGAGCAGAACCGGGTAGGATTTTAAAACCTCTCTCTAAGACGGTAAAGCATCCTTGGATTTTTATTGTGGTTCTAATTATAATTGCACTCCCTGGCTATTTGCAATTATCCGAGATGCGGGCGACTTACGATCCCACCGGTGAATTATTGGAAACTCAAGATATAACAAAAGCGTTTAGGACAGTGAAAATGGATAGGTGTTATTCTGCCCTCGATCGGTTACCTCGAGCCATCTTACCAATCAGTGGATTTAGATTTAAATGGTATACCTGACCAAGTTATGATATTGGAGCTAAAGTCCGATTTACCGGTGAACCAATAATCTGGAATAAAGGTCTGGATGATTTTAGGGAATCATTGATAATGTCAACCATACTTGTTTTGATTATTGCTTTTATGCTGTTGATAATTGTTTTTGGGGCATTATTCAGATCACCGTTGTTGGGGATGCTTACGGCAATCCCTCCAATTCTGGCAATCGGTTGGACCTTAAGTTTCATGGCAGTTGCGAATAGCCCCTTGAAGATATGCTTTTTTCTACTTATTTAATGCAAATATTACCAATTTTACCAAAATCATTTTATAGTTATAATTAATGTTCCTAAATCATTTATTAAAAGCATATAATGCGGATGTGAATCTATGAAGAATTTTTCATTACAGATTGAGAGAAGTACTTACGTCCAAAACCATCGAACACCCATATTATTCAAATCACAGCACTCAGGATCCAAAACCAGAGGTTTTTACGGTCTAACCAACGGCAATGGACTTACTAATGGCAACGGGCTTACTAACGGCAATGGACTTACTAATGGCAACGGCTTGACCAACGGCAACGGGCTTACCAGCGGTAATGGTCTAACCAATGGTAATGGCTTAACCAACGGCAATGGGCTTACTAATGGTAATGGCTTAACTAATGGCAATGGTCTAACCAACGGTAACGGGTTCACAAATGGCAATGGTTTAACCCTGAAGCATTCTAGAAATCGAAAACATAATAAATTATTTAGTATAAAATCAAAAGCCAACCGTTCGCGGATAACCGGTGTTTTAATTGCATTAATTCTGATAATGGCTCCATTATTAATCTATCTTTTAGATTTCAATAATGAACCAGAAACTGGGATCGTAATAGACGGAAATTTTAATGATTGGAATAATGTACAAACATATTGGGACAGTAAATTAGACACACATAATAATCCAAATATAAATATCTTGGAATTTGGTCTGAAAAAAGAGAACAATAGGATTTTTTGCTATTTGGAAGTCGAAGATGAACTCTTTGTCGGGACCGATTCCGAGTATTTGGATTCCATTCGAGTGTTTTTAGATACGGACTGCAACCCGGCTACGGGATATGTACTTCGATCTATTGGTGCGGATTATATGTTCGAAGCACATGGTGCTGATGAACTTATTAAAAGCCAAAAAGTTTGTAAATATTACGGTGAGGATAATTACAACTGGAATGGTTGGCAAACATTTAGTAACGGTGATATTTCATACCGCCGAGGAATGGTAGAAATAGGAATAGTTCTACCAACTAATGCGGGAAATCTTGGTGACCATGTTCATGCCTGTTTCTATGCCACTAATACTCTAGGCACCGAGGACTTTTCTGATTACATAATTGACGACAAAAATCAAGGAGCATTATACATCATCCAAAAACCGGTGGTAGGTGATATAATTGAGAGTCTCGATGACCAAACAGAAGTACTTGAGCTTGAGATAACGGCAAAGGGAAATGATATCGACTTAGACCCCCAGGCATTATCGAAAGCCTTATTGGCTAGTCACCCGGGATTCAATGTGCAGACTTCAAAGCTGCCCGAGACCTTGTTAGCAGAGAAGGTCTATACCTCGAAGGTTTACTTGGACCATTCCAAGATTACCGACGGCGAAGTGATCAATGTAGATCTTAGAGTGGATAATTTAAAGTTATCAGAAATCAATTACGAAGAGATCCCAATTACCGTTTCAGGCGTAGGGATAGCTAGTTATTTCAAATCCGCCCCGGAGTGCATCAAAATCGATGGTGCGTTTGCCGATTGGATGAATGTTGAACCAAATTTGGATCTACCTAATGAACCTTCGACACTGGATAACCCGGATATTGACATTCGAGATTTCCGAAACCAGAATCAAAACAATAAATTATCATTTTATTTAATGGTCGACGGGACCATGATGAACGGCGCACAGGTACTGGCGAAACCATTAAGACTTCAGAATAATATCGATGACTCATCTAAGGATAATCTTGAACCCGACCGAACAAATAATAAGAATGCCAGAGAACCCGAGCTGCTTGAAGGGGTCGATGCGGCATATATCTATATCGATACCGACACTGCCACGGGCATTCCATTAGAGGATTTCAAGAAGAATAATATCGATGTCAAGGCTAATTATATGCTTGAGCTCAGGGGACGAGATGGTGATATTTACTCCAGGAATTTCTACAGCTGTTCGGCAAGCACAACCTGGGAACTCGTACCCGCTATCGAGTTTTTGGCAGCCACGGATACACATCGGTTGGAATCACAGATCAATCTGAGAAAAT
>CBFDAW010000402.1:0-3935 GCA_965602865.1 uncultured Thermoplasmata archaeon | reverse complement strand
AGGTGAGGAAGAAGAGTCTATCGATTATTTGCAATTTACTGAGAAAATGATCTCATATTTCAAGGAGACACGGGGTGATAAATTCACATCTTTTGGCTTCGATTCATTGGGTGCATTATATTCATTAATGGATGAAGATGCAAATATGAGAAAAAGAATGTACCATTTCTTTAATATGTTGCGTAAAAATAATTTAATTTCGTTTATAATTATGGAACGTAGTAAGGACGGTGAGTCCCATTTAATGGGCAATGAAGGCTTCTTAAGTGACGGAATCATCGTTCTTGGAATGATGAGGCGGCAAGATAAACTCATTCGATATATTCAGGTAGAAAAGATGCGTGCAACCCAGCATAGTATGGAACTCCATGCAATAGAGGTAGGTAATGGCGGCATTTCCATTCTTGGGCCTATTTTTGAATAAATAATAAAAATGGAAGTTGATAGAAATTAGAGTGTGAATATTAATGAAAACCTGTTCAATGTGCGGTACATTATTATTTGATGATGCAGAAAAATGTACTAAATGTGGTTTAGTCTTAGTTGAAAAAAAAGATGAAGGTGCCTCGGAAAACCCTGTTGAGGCTATAGAAGATCAAAAGCCCCAGGAAGAACCAACCACAGGACAAGCACCGGAACCGATAAAAAAAACTGAGGATCAAATTGAGCCATTTGAAGCGTCCGAAAAGAGAAAAAGATGGTTGGAGGAGCAGGAAAAAATTAAATCTGAACTTGCAAGCATTATGGGTCGTGTTGGTAAAAAAAAGAAACCTGCAAAATCACCACAACCCGCCACACCACCACCATCCCCGGCACCTGCTCAAGCCTCAAAATCTATGGTAACCGCCGCATCACCAGCTCCAGAAACCACCGCACCCTCCCCCGCCGTAACACCAGTAACTCCCATGACAACCGCCGCACCCAGCCTAGAACCTACACCACAACAGCCAATGTCCAGTCCAATGGGTACTAGTATAGCACCTTCTCCAGGAATAGTTGAAAATCAAACACCTACAACACAACCACAACAAGCTTCAGTTGGGATACAGGTAAGTAATTCTACTCCGAAATCACCTAATTTTGGCCCGGAGTCGACTCCGGTAGTACCCGCCCAGGCACCAGGAGAAACTAGTGAAGCTGCGGTAGACTCGGAACCACAAGAAGGGTTATCTGAGATAAATAAAAATGAACTATTGCAAGAGCTGGATGATCTACGAAATGAAGGGTATAATGTATCAAAGTTAGAGGAGATCATCGAGAAAAACCCGGCGGATGCTTGGAAGGCATTCTCTGATTTTTTAGATGATATTGAGAAATTAAATCAACAAAAAGAGCGATTAGAAAAAATTAATACATCTGGTTATAACGATCTTGAAACCGAGAAAAAGGAAATCCTTTTACAAATGATAGACCCCGGGTTATTAAAAGAATATGAAACATTGGTTACACAATTTGAGAATAAATTTTTATCCGTAAAATCAGAAAAGCAAAAGAAAGTTGAAGAAGAAAAGGTTGAACAGAAGAAAAAAGAAGAACAGCTGAATAAACTTATTGAATCTGGTAAAGAGGCGTTTAGACTAAAACAGTATGAAAAGGCAATGGAAATATTTACCGAAGCGGCTCAATTACAACCGGATAATAGGGAAGTAATCTTCTTTAAAAAGAAGACCGAAACCAAGCTAATGGAAGCCGTAGAAAAACCTGCACCACCGGAAGAAAAAGCCGAAGCGCCACCCCTTGAAGTTGCAGGTGACAAGAAGAAAAAGAAGAAGAAGAAGAAAAAGATAGTAGCTCGAAAATCAACTATTGAAGGAAAAGCTCCGGATGATTCTTTTGCACCTAAAGAAGTGGAGGCTATGCCTGAGGTAACGCCTGGTGAAGCTGCACCCACCCCCGCGCCTGGTTCCAGACCAGGAAAGCCGGCACAGGTACCAGGAGTCCCGTCAAAACCTGCATCTACCTCACAACCGGTTCAACCCACCCAACGCGCACCACAGCCTGCAGCAGCACAAACAGGGCCTACATCACCAGCTAATAGTGCACTTGAAGGACCCAGAACTGCTGCAGAATTCGAGGCATTAGGTTTTAACGCTTATATAAATAAAGATTATCCAAAGGCATTAGAATTTTATGAAAAGGTTTTATCAATTGACCCGAACTTCCCTAATGTTCAGAATATAATAAATGAATGTCAAATGAGATTGGGAAAAAAATAAGTTATCAATACTGATTTATTATTTTATCCTTATTTTTTTAGATATTTGAACACATTGTAAAATGCAAGTATTATTGCTACTGTAATAAGAAGTAATAAACCTTGATACAAATTATTTTTAAAGAATCCTATGAATACATAACCAAAGTAAGCAATCAACAAACAACCAATTACCGCCCCAATAGAGATTGCTAGGACCACTTTGTATTTATTCATTCCAATGACTCTACCGATAATACTTGTGCCAACACCCCCAGAACCTTGAAACGGGAACATTACGAACAAAATCAATCCGAGGAATGCTAGCCCCTCCAGCCAGGAGTTCTCGTGGAACTTTTTTCCGCCCTTTTTCTCCATCTTCTCCATCCAGGGGCCCACAAAGGGAATAAGTTTTGCAAAATCATAGTTCCAGAGTAAGAATAAAGCCGTTACGATGTCTACAAAAATAATTGAAAATGCGATCAATAACGGATGCAATCCTACCGCAATCCCGCCCGGAATTACAGATTCTTTACCGGCTGGTGGAAGGAAGTATACGATCATTGCAATACCGACTTTTTTAAATGTATTAAAATCTAAAAATAAATATAAGAGAAAAGAAGCAAGTACGCAGAGAAAGGGTGCGAAGAAAAATTTTAATATAAACCTCTTTTTTGATTCGTACTTGAGCCGCTCATCTATCATTTTGCGTGCCCTATGCTTCCAGCGTTGATATCGAGTCGGTTCATTATTAGTTTGGGTTGATTGTTTAGTGTTTTGGGTGGATTGAGTTTGTTGATGTGAATGTGTTGAGTTATGTATCTTTTCCGCCTGTCCCTTTTTACTATTATTCAACTTTCTCACCGAACATGTTAGATTAAATGTACATACATCGGTATTATAAAACATTTTTTTCTTATGATAAATTTAAATTCCATCATCTCTATTAGGTTTTGTGGCTGAGATTACTGTTATTGAAATATTGATTATCATTTCCGAAGCGGTCTGGGTAATCTTTCCGGCATACATTGCTAACTCATCAGCTGTGCTTTTCGGTCACGGGGCACCAATAGATATGGGTCGCTCATGCCGTGACGGCCGCCGGATGTTCGGTGAGGGAAAGACATGGTTTGGATTACTTGGTGGTACATTAGCGGGAATAGCTTTTGGCGTCGGGCAAATATTAGGGTCAGGGATTTATTATCCAAAACATCATTGGGGTTATGGACATGTACCAAATGCTTATATCATCATAGTCTTGATCTCGTTAGGTGCACTGTTGGGCGATCTTTTAGGGAGCTTTATTAAACGCCGTATGGGATGTGCGCGTGGCCAGCCAATTGCAGGATTGGATATTTATGACCTAATATTAGGTGTCCTTATACTATTACTGATCTTTGAGTTCAATTGGTTCTATGAAACATTCTTGGATGGAATAAGAATAATTGCATTACTTACTGTTTTAGTCCTCACGCCGATTTTACACCGATTCACTAATATAATTGGTTACAAATTAGGTAAGAAAAAAGAACCTTGGTGATGATGCATAAATGACACCTAAGATTGTTAAATGCGAAATATGTGGGATTAAATACGCAAAATACAAGTGCGCAGCTTGTGGCCGTGATGCCTGCCCATCATGTTATTGGCTTCAGATGGGGATATGCAGGAAATGCGGTGGAAAAAAATAATAATTATTAATAGAAAAAAGAGATTAATTAAAGTTAGGGGTATGGCGAAT
>CBFDAW010000401.1:0-3960 GCA_965602865.1 uncultured Thermoplasmata archaeon | reverse complement strand
ATTAATATTAAGATTGAGAAATTATGATAGAAATTACACTAATTATATTATATGTTTGTATTGGCGTTTTCGCAGGTTTCATGAGCGGAATGTTTGGGATTGGTGGGGGATCAATTAGAATTCCTTTGCTTAATCTAGCAGGATTACCGTTATTAACCGCTTTTGGGATAAATTTATTTGTTATACCCTTCTCATCCTTAGTGGGTGCTATAAGCCAAAGAAAAAATATCGATAGAAAGATTAGTTTCTATGTAATTCTAGGTGGTACTTTGGGATCGGTAGTAGGTGCATTTTCTGTAGGATTGATTTCAACTTTGGTCTTAGCGATCATTTTTGTTATTACCGCTTTCATAACGGTATTTGGAATATATCTAAATAGAATTGCACCTAAGCTCTCTCAAAAAACCAATCCAAATGCAAAGAATTTGCTTGGGTTTTCATTTTTCTTAAACCTAATAACAGGCATGAGAGGAGGAAGTGGTGGTTCCCTATTTCCTCCATTTCTACGGGCGATGAAGCTAAACGTTCATAAGGCAATTGCCACTTCATTATTTATAACGATTTTTACAGCTATTGCCGCTACAAGTATATACTGGCATCGTGGCAATATAATTTGGTTACCTGCATTATACGTTCTTATTGGATCAATGATTGGCGCAAGATTCGGAAGTAAAATCTCATTGAAAACAAAACCATCTTGGTTAGAAATTGGTCTTACAATATTTGTTATAGCTCTTGCTTTTATTATAATTTATAAAGCATTATAATTCATTAAAATCCAATTTTCTCCTATGCAATTCCTTCTGAAATTGTAATACTCCACAATTTAAAAGACATCATAGTAATTTTGATCGCATCAAGAATAAATAACTTGGAGTACACTATCGATTTTCTTGAGTTCTTTGGTGAGATGTTTACAGTCATTTCTGCTGAATTTACCTTCTTTCTTAAATTTTGTAAGTTCTGTAATGATCTCAAATAGGTTATCTATGGCATATTGGATGTCCAGGTCGTTATTCATACTTTCTTCAAAGTTTGGTAAAAGTTTCGTAATATAACTTTTACACATTGTATCAGATTTTGAGCTGCATGAATCTATATCAGTAAGCTCTGATACAAGTCCTCTCAATTCATCAAACTTTTTTACTGTTTGTTTGAAATTTTTTTGAGTGAAGTTCAATTTGTTTCTATAGTGGCCGTAGATAAGGTAAAATCGTACATGTTCAGGAGTGTATCCATCTTTCAGTAGATCCTCCAGGTAGAGAATGTTTCCCGTGCTCTCAGTAATCTTTTTTCCATAAATAAACAATTGTTTGCAGTGAAGCCAGAATGTTGCGAACTCTTCACCTGAAATACCCTCGATTATAGCTAAATTATAATCATGGTGTCTATAAAGTTTATCGGTGCATCCGCAGTAGATGTCTATTTTATATCCCAGATATTTTGTAGCTATTGTTGGACTTTGAATATTCCAGGATGGTCTACCACTACCAAGCTCATCATCCCTACATATATTTTCACCATCTTCACCCCCATGCCATAGTATGAAATCACCTAGATTCCAACGCATACCAGGATAGAAATCTTTGGCAAATCGTTTTTTGTTTTTTGGCCATAGGCTCATATCTAGACCATATAATTTCCCAAACCCCTTGAATTTAAGTGGATCGTAATAGATATTATCCTCATACCAATAGGCGATTTCTTTTTTTAAAAGTTCTTTAATCAGTTTAATAGAATGATCGGCAATGTCGGGTGATTTTGGTATATATTTAGGTGGTTTGAGCCGTAGAATAGAGCTCTCGTCGTAGAACTTTTTAACCACATTTTCGGTCAATTTATTAATATCAATGCCTTCTTTTTTTGCTTCCTCCACGGCTTTATCCTCTACATTGTTGAAGTTCAAAACGCGCTCAACCTTGTACCCCAAGAGCTCCAGGTATCTTATAAGAATGTCTTCAAACAAAAAGATTCTGTAGTTTCCAATATGCACGTTTCGATATATGGATGGACCGCAAGTTAACATTTTTACATTTTTATCATTTCGTGGTATAAAGGGCTTTTTATTACAAGTCATTGTGTTGTAGAGTTTTAGTGGAGAGTTTTCCTTTATTTTATTAATCATTTCGATTTCCCTCCTTAGATTTATTATTCCATTAATCTACATCTATTTTATATGGTGTCTAGTTAATATCTGTATAATTCATTATTAACTTTAATAAAAAACCTATGAATTATTATAATCTTAAATAGTTCGTTTTCTAAAGTTGAGTGACACAATAAAAAAATGCACGGCTCTATTCACACCCAAGCTGTCTTTACTCGGCTCTCGTATTCTACGGGCAGCACACCGAATGCCTCCACTCGCTTGATCTCGTACCCCTTCTCCTTGGCAATCGCCATGATCTTCCTGGAAGGTATCTCAATGCCATCTATCCCGTTCTCCAACGCAGCCATCTCCAAGGCGACCCTCACGTTCTTGTTCGGGTCGTTCCGGGTTGACGATCTTGGCCGCATCGCACCGAGGATGAGTTTCGTGTCCGGGAACATCTGCCTGGCAGTCCTGACCACCAACCCCACATCGTCCGGGCTTGGTGCACAAGCATCCTCCAGTTGCGTACCCTTGGTCGGCCTGAACACGATGATCGCCAGCGATGATGGAACAAAGGTATTCCTCATCATCTCCAGTGCCCGAAGCTCACCCCGCAGCTCTCCCATGTGCAAGCCCACACAGAGGTGTGGGCACAGGTGCGGAACACCGGCATCTTGCAGGTACTTGAACGTTTCGAAGTACGCGTCGGTTCCCACATCCAGTCCGAAGATCTCCTTTATCGTCGAAGGATCACCGACTATCTCCTGTGATGCGATATCCACCCCAGTTTCCGCCACGAGCTTCGCAAGGTTCTCGTCGCACAGGCCGGTGTGGAGTTTGATGATATGTCCCATCTCATGGACCTCTTTAATAGCCGGTAGGAACTGTTCGAGGTTGAGCAAGGTGCCAAATCTGTCACATCCTCCTGACAACAGCACACCGTTCGCACCCTTCTCCTTGAACACTTTGCACATCTCCACCAGTTTCTCGGGTCGGTTTGCGTGATTCATGTGTGTAAGGTAGATCTTGTTACAATGTTTGCAGTTCAGTAGACAACTTGTCCCGGTTATGGAAATGGATGGGAAAGCCGGCCAAACAAAGTAACCCCTCAAGATCGTGCTCATAGTTGTGGATAACGGAATGAAACTTTTAAAGATTATCATGATATATATAGGGACAGCTGTCGCATATTGTCTATCGACATTGACGAATAGTACAATTGGAAGAATATTTATGATGGAGGTTGTATTGAGAATTGGCATGCCTGAGACCTGGATCAGTGAGATTAGTAAAGAAACAAGTGCGAAAATCAAATTACTCGAGTGCATACCCGATAAGGACCTGGGTGGACGTTTACTTTTTGAAATAGAAACCAAATCGGAAAATATTAGTGACCTTTTAAAGAAAATAAGTGCCCATCAGCAAGTATGTAAATTAGATATCTCCCCGTATAAAAAAGGTGGGTACTTAGGTGCGGTTGTAACCAACAATTGCATAACATGCCAAGCCTTAACCAGGTCGAAGTGTTTTTTAACTTATGCAAGAAATCTAAAGGATGCTAAGATAGAATGGCATATAATTACCGGTGATGAAGAGTCTCTTTCAAAATTGATTAATAATTTGGAAAAGAATGGATGTTCTGTTGAGTTAATAAGAAAAACTCTTCTCACTAAAAAGAATCTACTTACTTCCAGACAAGATGAGATTATTAAGGTTGCTATGGAAAAAGGTTATTATGAATATCCGAAGAAGATCTCTTTGAGAGAGTTATCAAAGATTTTGAAGATTTCTTACTCAAACTTGAATGAGATTCTTCATCGTGGTGAAAAGAAGATAATTAAAGAATATTGTTCAACGAAATCATAAGA
>CBFDAW010000400.1:0-3976 GCA_965602865.1 uncultured Thermoplasmata archaeon | reverse complement strand
AGGTCCAACAGTAATGTCTCCATGGGTTTGATACAATTTCTTAATAACGACTCCTCCTGCTGGTCTTGCCAGAATACCAATGCATCTTTAAGTTCATGCAATGTTACCGAGTCACACTCGTGAAATGCCCCAGTACGTGTACGTCGTAGCTCCTGCATGTGTGCACCTGAACCAAGGACGAGACCTATATCATTTATCAGACTTCGTATATAAGTCCCAGCTTCACATACCACCTTGATTAACACATCACGCCCCTTATGTTCTAAAATCTCCAGAGAATAGATCGTTCTCACGCGAAGCTGGCGTTTGACCGCTGAACGAACCGGCGGAAATTGATATATCGGTCCAATGAACTCGCAACAGACTTGTTTAATTCTTTTTATCGGTAAATTATTATGTAACCGCATAACGCCGACATATTCTTTTGATGAATACGTAAGTACATTTAAAATTCGTGCAGTGGAGCCAAATGCAAGTGGTAGTACCCCCGTCACGCGCGGGTCGAGTGTACCACCATGTCCTACCTTTTTAACATCAAAAATTAATTTAACCCATGATGAGACTTGATGACTTGTAGGCCCCATAGGCTTGTTCAGGTTTATGACCCCAGTACTTAACAAATCTTCAATATGTTGCTCTTTTTTCGCAAGACTTTCCGAGGATATATTCTCAATAGGTTCTTTAGATTGTTTTTCTGATAATGTAAAAGATTTTCGAATTCCCCCGGGTAAAAGTTTCTCAAATCGAACTTTATTTATTTTGCTGATATTTAACACACTCCATCCAGTTTCTTAATCTTCAAAAATTGAAAAGCCATCAACTATCTTTTGCACAATCTTTTCAGGTGTTAAATCCGAAGTATCGATTATCAGATCATAATGTGACCGCTCTTCGTAATTTACATCATAAATCTTTAAGTACCTATCTTGCTCACATTCTTCACGCTCGATGATCTCAAATTTCACGGTATCATAAGTTTTTTCCTCGCGACCCATGATGCGTTTAACTCTTGTTTCCAAGTCTGCAGTTAATAGTACTTTAAAGGCATTAATATTATTGTTTTTCATTAACCACCCGGATAACCTACCCTCAAGAATCACATTTCCTTTACGCGCAAATTTCAACTGACGGGTATCCAACTCAAGATCAATTTTCGGGTTCGATTTAGTATAATTACTGAATTTTGATAGATCCATATTATACTCTTTCGCTAATTCTCTAAATATCTCACCGGTATTAATTAAACACAGACCGGTTTTTTTACTGAGTAGATTTACAATAGTTGTCGTCCCTGTCCCCGGCACGCCGGTTACCGTGATGACCGTTGGCTTAGTCATTACTCCATCAAACTCCGATCGGTTTATTAAAAGATTATAGTTAATTGAATTTGTTTATCGACGTTTACTGGCTCTTTGCTGCTGGCGTTTCAATTGTTCCGCAATATCTTTGGCTTTATTGCCGAGGTCTATTGCGCGTTCATACTGTTTTTTTTTCAGCGCCTCTTCTGCCTCACGAACCAGTTCTTCTGATCGGCTCACATCTGCACCAAAGCTCTGGGCATTCGAAATAACCAGCTTGGCGAATGATACGCCCTCTTGTGCAGTTTGGAATTTTTCTTTTTCCGTATTAATTAATTCTTTAACTTGGTTTGCTTGCTCGATCGTTACATTATATTTATGTTTAGAAAACGCGATATTTGCTTTTTCTAACATCCGATCAACACTTGGCACTTCCAGACCTAAATGTTGAATTGACTCCAGTGCTTTTTTAGCCGCCGATAGAGAATCGTTCGCCTGTTGGTATAGACTCTGAATCTCCTCCGCCTTAGTTTTGGTAGCTTTGGATAATTTTATCACCGAAGTATAATCCTTATTATCCATGGATTTCTTTGCATTTTCAAATATTTGATCTGCTTCATCGGTATTTAGATCCTGAATGTCATACATAATTGCCTTAACTGAGGATAATGTTTCTTCTGCTGCTTTATGCTGTTCACGTGAGTCTTTGACCTTGCGTTGGCATTGTTTGGCATAATAAATCGCCGATGTCTCATCGTTGCGTTTTAAAGCATTCTTTGCAAAGTTCAGAGATTTCTGGGCATCTTCCATGCCTATATTCTTACTCTTAGCATTATTAATCATGGTCTCAGCTTCGGTGATCAACCCTTTCACACGCTCATGGGTTTGTGTCTTACGGTGCAGGTATTCATCAGCTTCATTGATAAGGTTCGAGGCGGGAGTATATTTTTTCTCGGATAATTTCGCTCGCGCCTGTGTGATTAATTCCCTGCTTTTATCTACGGTTATCCCTTTCGTTTGCACTTGCTTGAGCTTCTCCTCAAGACTAATTATAGAATCCTCGATCTTTTCATGCTGTTGAACTTCAGTCTGTTTAATCTTACGTGAAAAAGTAATGTATTTCAACCCGTTTTGGATTAGGAACCCGAGGGGGAATGAGAGTACGATATAGATTAGGATCCAATTTCCCCAAGGGATGCCAAAACACCAATTTATTTGTATTAAGAGATCCCATTTTTCTGTCCCTGGGAGTGAGACATATGAATAATCCAGGCTTTCAATATATACCATCCAAATCCATGGGAATACTATTATGAAAAATATCATGGTAAATGCAATAGGTTTTAAATTGGATACCATAAGTGTCATTTGATGTTTTGCTATCTCAGGGTTCATTTCCTCTATTTTTTTTAATTTCAAAGTGTTGCCGGAGACCATTGCATTCGTTTTCTCTTTTTGGATAGCGCTCATCATTTTTTGTGCACGCGCAATCCCTACCCAATCCGTCATAAAATGTCGGATGGTGGTTGAACAAAAGACCAAAAAGATCGAGGTGCATAGTAAGGTAAGTACCGGGTATTTACTATCAAAACCAAATATTGGGTCGAATACCACATCGAGTGAAACGGCGATAGATTTCCGCAGCTCGGGGCTGAACATAATGAATATCGTAAACATCATTACGATCATCATTACGAATCCGGTGGTACCGCCGCAGAATTCTGGCGTAGGCGGTTCATTTGCGGGTTGAGCTGAAGATGATGAATTTGTCATATTAACACTTTTTTTATAATCTAAGTATAATTGCCCTCGCTTCCTTTAATTAAAATATTATTTACTGGTTAATCCCCTTATGGTTTAATGCTTTATTATTTTTATTGGAGTATTTTCTATAAATAACTTTTTAACCTTACAATTATATTTAGATTTAAATTTTAGCAAAACTTAGAAATTCAAGTTTTGTGATTCATTAAATTAATAACTTTAACAAAGGTGAGAATCATGCCGCCAAATATATATCCAATGTGTAAGAAATGTAATGAAGGAAGCTTAGTTCCTTTTTATAGCCCTGATGGTAAAAATATTTATTTTTGCACAAATTGCGGGATAAAATTCACGGGTTATGTTAATGAACCCATGATAGACGATCAACGCGTATTTCGTAGAAAAGCGCTATATCTTACTAAGGAAGAGGCGAAAAAAATAGAAAAGAAAGCCGAGCCTAAAAAATCAGAAATAGAAGCAACCGAGCCACTTAAACCAACGGAACCGGAGCCAACCGAAACCGAGGAGAAAGAGCCTGAAGAAAAAGAACTAGCCAAGGAGCTCGGAAAACCAGAAGAAAAAGCGACACCTGAAGCAGAAGTAGCCGTAGAAACACAAGACGCACCGGAAACTAAAAAAGAGGAAGATGCCGAAAGATCACAGGAGGCTAAAGAGCCCGAACCGAAAGAACCGGGCTCAGAGGTTGAGGAATCGGAAAAAGCGGTACCACCAGATATAGAAGAAGGAACACCACCAGATACAGAAGAAGCGGCACCACCAGATACAGAAGAAGGAGCACCACCTGACGCAGAAGAAGGAGCACCACCTGATACAGAAGAAGGAGCAGAAACACAAGACGCACCGGAAATTAAAAAAGAGGAAGATATCGAAGATACACCACCTCAAGAACCGGC
>CBFDAW010000399.1:0-3976 GCA_965602865.1 uncultured Thermoplasmata archaeon | reverse complement strand
TAGCGAAAATGAATGATAATAAGTAAAAGTTATTTTGCGTTAATCCCTAAGTTGATAGAATGTCTAATCGGACCGTTTCGATAGTTTATTGTTAATAAACACTGGCATGAGGGCGGGACCACTACGATTTTAAAATAATTATAATCGTTGGTGGGAGTGGTGGAAGATCCAAACGAACCCTCGGACTAGCGATTTTTTTTATTAACACTGCATAGCGGTCCTGCCCTCCTCCCAACGATTATAATTTAGATTAATAACTTTACTAAACCTTAAATTATTAATTATATTATTTTAATATCCAAAGAGATTTACCCATTATGTTCAATAGTTACACTCCTATATACATTTTTAAAAATATTTAAATAATTTAATAATATTCAGTTGTCAATAATAATATTAGTGATTTAGGAACCCAGAGAATTAATTGCATTTATGTTTTAAAATGAAATAAAAAAAAAGATTTAGGGGGAAAGGATGTATTCAATCATAAAATAATGGAGATGGTAATATGAATATTTTAGATTTTAGTAACTTAAAAACGAAATCGTTGGTAATATTAAATGTGATAATACTTCTGAGTGTAGTTTTTTCAGGAATAATATACACTTGTATCATACCTGTGAAAGCAGATACTGAACCAAATGATAGCTTTGCTACTGCCAATGTGATTGCGCCGGATACATACATAGGTACACTAAATATAACCGATACCGCAGACTATTATAAAATACAACTTACAGGTGGTTCAATTATAGAAATAACATTTACGTCTGACGCAAGTGCGTACCAAGGGTTAACGTTCTATGATCCCACTAAAAACGAAATCTTTATAATAGACTCTAAAGAAAATACCGAAATCATTGAGGATTACTATCTTGCAAACGAAACTACTACAAATTACTGGTATATCTCCATTGGGTTTGATGATGTCGTTGAAGCTCCGGGGTCATATTCATTTACAGTATCAGTTACAAACCAGAACGATGCGGGCACAGGTGGCGATGTTTCACAGGAGTATATAAATGCATTTGAAATACCACTTGAAACTGAGATCTCAGGTCATCTGGAAGATCTTGATGATGAAGATATGTATATGGTTAATCTGGTAAGTGGATCTATCGTAACGATTACATTTTCATCTGATGCAAATGCATATCAAGGGTTATTTTTCTATGACCCAGCTAAGAACGATATTTTTACAATAGACTCTAAAGAAAACACCGAAGCTACTGAGGATTACTATCTTGCTAACGAAACTACTGAAGATTATTGGTATATATCAATTAAGTATGACGATGTCGTTGAAGCTCCTGGTGAATATACATTTACAGTTGCAATCTCAAATCAGGTAGATGCAGGCTCACTTATGGATGTTGCTGAAAACTATGATAATGCATTTGAGATAGAAACAAGTTCAATGATCACTGGTCACCTGGAAGATCTCGATTTAGGGGATATGTATAAAATCTATCTGGAGAAGAGCTATTATGTAACCATCAATTTTTCGTATACATCTGAATTTGAAAGTGGTGTAATTCTAACTTTCTATAATACCAATTTAGATACCATATTCTCCTTGCCATCGATTTATGAAGTGCCTAGTCATAGTATCGGGGAAGATGAAATATCTGGTTATTGGTATGTAGGTTTAGAGTTATCCAGTGGTGCCAGTTGGGGAAATTATACTTTTAAGATCTCAATAGAGAAGATTCAAGCACCCGTTATTTTTAATGTTACAGTAATTACATCTTCTTATTATGCCTCAATTTCCTGGGAAACCAATGAACCAACTAATGGTACAGTATATTATGGTTTAGACGACTCCTATGGGTTAATGGAAGAAGATTATTCTTCTAATTATTACCTCGCAAATACTCACACGGTTATGTTTTATAATTTGATCGAAGGTAAAACATACCATTTTAAAATAGTCTCTTGGAATAGTGGAGGTATAAAGAACGAGACTGCAGACAGTACATTCAAAATGCCAAGATCTACATATGTTGAATCACAATATAATTCATTACGAACATTTATTTTTAGTGAATTAAAGAATGGTGCGAGAGCATATACGGTTGGTACTCAAATTCAATTTATAGTATATTGTTTTGATAAAGGTGTGGCGATTACCCCTGAGAATATTTCAGTAACTTCATCAGATTCGGAGAATGAGCTTTCATTAACCGAAGATGCTACCGGTGTATATTCAGGCACATATTCTTTAACACAGGCAGATATCGATGAGAGAAGTGTAACTATTTTTGCAGATGTAACATATTTGGGTGATAATGATACCGTCATACTCCAAACCTCCTTGGAAGAAGAAGTAGAAGAGGGTGATGAGTGGTTGGTAAATATTGATTATAAGTCGGCTTCCGATCGTACTGCTGGTTTTGGTGACACTATAAATCTTAAAATTACCGTAACGAAAAATGGAGTTAAAACGGATCCGGATAACATCTCGGCAACAGTATCCTCCGAACGCTCCACTCGAGCAACCACGCGTGATATTTACAATTCTGGGATACCTTTGGAGACGAAAAAGATTGCAGCAGGTGAATATGAACTTTCTTATGCCTTACCTACAGAGGGTAATGAAAGTAAAGATTTTGAATTTAGTATAGATATCTTATCTAACGGTATTTCAGAATGGGAATATTTTTCTCATCAAATAGATATTTATAAAGTCTGGTACCACCAACTTAGCCTGACCAATAAGTCAGCAGAATATGACATATATGTTACCGATGTAAATAATAATATCATACCATCTGCAGATATTGAAATAACTTTAGAATATTATGCTCAAGATTATGTCGAAAAAAAGGACACCCAAAAGAAACAAACTGATACTTCAGGTAAAGCAAATTTCAAATTTAATTACCAGGATATTGATGACAATAGTTTTGATTTAGATGGTAAAGTAACAGCAAATAGTAAAACACAGTATTTCCAGACATATATAACTCATACCACGTATATGCCAACTCCTTACGGAAGTCAGCTTGAAATTATGCCCGTCATCGATGACGATACCTATTTTTCATATTTATATGCTACTCCAGACACAAATGGAAATATTAAAAAAGAATATAATGTATATTCAAATTTAAAGCTTCTAAAAAACACCGACATTTATTATTATATTATCTCTGGCATGTATTCTTCTTATATCTATGACTTAGAGAATCTCGATGAAATTAAAATGGTAAAAACTGGTGTGGCAACTACTGATGATAACGGTTCGTTTTCTGTTGAATTTAAATCAGGTGGTACACGGAATAATATTGACTATGGATATTATTATATTTATATTGAAGCAGCGATTGGTACCTTTGAAGAAGTAATGGAATATTATAGAAGTAGCAGCCGGGATGTTAGGTTGGTAAGTCAAGGAACCAGCCGTGACGGTTTATTTTATGCCGAAGATTCTAGCTATTTCATTGTCTCGGATATTCCATATCTATTTACATTCGAGGACATAATTAGTAGTAATGTTAAGATAACAATTCCAAAGTTGAATCAAGGCAGTCCAACTGACATAGAAGTAAGATATACCGGCTTGTTTGTTGAGCCTGAATCGATGGTTATGTTTTATCCGGGTACGATCACCCCTGAGGATTCTTATATCGATTTTGAGACTGATTGGGGTCAATGGTGCGGTCCTGAAGGAGATTATTTGACAAAGAGCAATGGAATCTACACCGGACAAATTACAGTACCTTCATTTATGCCCGGGGATACTTTCAGTATATTAGGAGTTTTTCAAAATACTCAATATACATCTGATTTAGAATCGATATACAGTTATTCGGATTATATACAAATAAATATTGTTACCTTAAAAGTAGGTGAGAGCATAAAGGATGGTGGCTATGATAGTAAACCCGAAAAACCCAGTGATGAAGAGATAGATTCGGATTCTGATGGTTTTTCAGACGCGATGGAGGTGCGTATTGGAACTAACCCGAATGAT
>CBFDAW010000398.1:0-3977 GCA_965602865.1 uncultured Thermoplasmata archaeon | reverse complement strand
ACCTCATTTCCGATCATACGGTGGTAGCGTGCGAAGATATCGGGTGGAAGGTAACACCCGGCAACATGTCCTACATGTATTGGCCCATTTGCATACGGCCACGCAACACCTACGAATATCTTTGCCAACGTAATCCTCCGAACGGGGAATAGTGAAAATAGGATTTAAATTAATTGTTTGTAATTAATTAAAAACAATTATTTAATTGATAATTCATTCAACCCCTAAAAAAGGTATTTCCATGCACGTCAGAACTATCCTCGATAAGGCTCAAAAGTGGTGGCCGGATCATGATGCGATAGTATGTGGTAGCAAACGGCTGAGTTATGCAGAGTTTGCCATGCGTGCGCGCAGGTTAGCTAATTATTTTCGGGATCATGGTCTCGTGCCGGGTGATCGTGTGGCAATATTGCATCATAATTGTCATATCTATCTCGAAGCATATTTTGCTGCGGCATATGCGGGTTTGATCCTTACACCGATCAATTTCCGGCTCTTGGGATTGGAACTACGGTTCATATTTCAGGATTCCGGAGCGAAGTTGTTAATTTCGCATTTGGAGTCTAAAAATAAAGTGGCTGAAGCACTAGCTCGGGATCAGGATCCGGTTTTAGTGAATAAGATTATCTGGTCAAACCCTGAGGGCTCAGAGATACCATCCATTTCCGGCTGTTCCTCGGTAGAGTATGAAAGCACACTGGCAGAAGCCGAGGATAGAACCCTACCAACTTCGCCAGGTGGGAACGAAACCGCACAGCTATATTACACCAGCGGTACAACGGGTAAACCCAAGGGTGTTATTCTAACACATACTAATGTAATAACCCATGCATTAGGCACGATCGATGAGCTGCAGTTGACCGATTCGGATGTCTGGGGTCACATTGCACCATTATATCATCTCGCCGATGCCTGGGCGAGCTTTGCGATCACCATGGTCGGGGGTTGCCATGTGATGGTGCCCACGTTCGAGCCGCAGCTGGTTTTAAAGACCATCAGGAATGAGGGTGTGACTCTGTCTAATTTAATCCCCACTATGCTTAATCAATTGGTCAATGAACCTAATGCCGCAGAGGGTCCGTACCCAAGCCTGCGGTATATGCTCTCTGGTGGTGCGCCTATCGCCCCTGAGCTGGTGAGAAAGACCATAAACACATTCGGTTGCGAGTATGTTCAAACCTACGGTATGACCGAGACCAGCCCATACCTGACTCTGAGCTTGCTCAAGAGCCATCTGCGTGAGCTGTCCGAGGATGAACAGTTCCAATACCGGTGCCGAACAGGTCGTAAGTTTATCACCGTTGACCTGAAGGTGGTGGATTCGGACGGAAAGGAGGTTAAAGCTGACAATAAGGAAGTAGGCGAGATTTGGGTTCGAGGACCGTCAATCACACCCGGGTACTGGAATAATCCAAGGGAAACAGCGGCAGCCTTCCAGGACGGCTGGTTCAAGACCGGTGATCTGGCGGTGATCGATTCCGAAGGATATGTCAATATTGTCGATCGTAAAAAGGATATGATCCTAACCGGCGGTGAAAATGTTTATTGTACTGAAGTCGAGCATGTCCTTTACGAGCACCCGTCAGTTTTGGAAGCAGCGGTCGTTGGTGTGCCCGATGACAAGTGGGGCGAGGTGGTGAAAGCAATTGTAGTGCATAAACCGGGGACGTCTTTAGATGAGGATGAATTAATTCGATTTTGTAAAACACGGCTGGCACATTATAAAGCTCCAAAGTCTGTGGATTTTATGGATGAGCTGCCAAAAACGGGTACCGGTAAGATTTTCAAAAAGGCGCTGAAGGATAAGTATTGGGAGGGCTATGAGAAAATGGTGCATTGAAGGTTGGGTGTGTGGATAAGTAGAATTTAATTGTGAATTTTGAATACACTCGCTATGCTCGTTTGAATTGTGAATCAATTTTTTCCCCTTTATTCCCAATTAACAATTCACAATTCACAATTAATTAGCAATCCCCATGATTTGTTGAGCGAAATAATTTCTGTATCTATATAAAATATTTAATGAAAAAATTATTAATAATACATAACTCTATGGCATACTCAGATATTTATACCCATGGGGGGTCGAAACCATGTGGAACCTGAAGGTCAATGATCGTATTTATATTTCTAATAGAAGAAAAGGTAATCTTATTAGAAGATATAAAGTTATATTTGTAATATTGTTGATAATGGCATCTATGCTGATTATCCCAACCAATGTAAAGGCATTGAATTATTCCATGGATACAGATCTATCGAATGTCGACGCATCGTTCATTGGCGAGGATGCGAGTGATTATTCCGGATGGTCGGTGGCGGGTGCTGGTGACGTCAACGGTGATGGCTATGATGATATACTGATCGGAGCCCCCTATGATGAAGACGGAGGAACCAATGCCGGCCAGACATACCTCATACTCGGAAACGCATCTGGCTCGGCCATGGACAATGACCTGGCGAACGCGGACGCATCATTCATTGGCGAAGACTCGTATGATTATTCCGGACGGTTGGTTGCGGGTGCAGGGGATGTCAACGGTGACGGGTACGACGATATCCTGATCGGGGTTCGTGATAATGATGATGGAGGACCCGATGCGGGCCAGACCTACCTTATACTGGGTAAGGCGACTGGCTGGGCCATGGACACCGACCTGGCGAACGCGTCCGCATCGTTCATCGGCGAGGACGGGTATGATCATTCCGGAGAGTCTGTGGCAGGTGCAGGGGATGTCAACGGCGACGGCTATAAAGATATATTAATTGGGGCCGAAGAGAATGATGATGGAGGAAAAAGGGCGGGCCAGTCATACCTCATACTGGGTAAGGCGACTGGCTGGGTCATGGACACCAACCTGTCGAACGCGGATGCATCATTTATTGGAGAGAACACGAGTGATCATTCCGGAATCTCGGTGGCGGGTACGGGTGACGTGAACGGCGACGGTTACGACGATATACTGATCGGGGCCCAGTTTAATGATGATGGAGATATCGATGGGGGCGTGTCTTTCCTCAGTGTGGGACAAGCGTGCGGTTGGGCCATGGATAATGACCTGGCGAACGCGGATGCATCATTCATTGGCGAGGATGCGACTGATTATTCCGGATGGTCGGTGGCTGGTGCGGGCGACGTGAACGGCGACAGCTACGACGATATATTGATCGGGGCTTACGGATCCGAGTATTTTGCCGGGCAGACATACATCATACTGGGAAACGCGACCGGCTGGGCCATGGACACTGACCTATCAAATGCGGACGCATCATTCATTGGCGAGGACTCTTTTGATTGCTCCGGATATTCCGTGGCGGGTGCGGGCGACGTGAACGGCGACGGCTACGATGATATATTGATCGGAGCCTGTCGTGATGATGATGGAGGACCCGATGCTGGCCAGACATACTACATACTCGGAAACGCGACCGGATTAACCATGGACACCGACTTGGCGAACGCGTCCGCATCATTCATTGGCGAGAATGCGGCTTCTCGTTCCGGATACTCGGTGGCGGGTGCCGGCGATTTCAACGGTGACGGATACGACGATATACTGATCGGGGCCTGGGATGATGGTGATGGAAGTAATCATGCCGGCCAGACATATTTAATTTTCCCGGATACCAATTCCAAACCGAATACTATAAATTCAGTGAAATGTTATTTAAATAACAGTTATTCTACTGAAATCTCCTCAGCGAATTTATCGGATATAATCTATGTAGAACTAATTGGTATAGATGGTAACTCAAGTAGAATAGACATCGCACTAATTAAGATAACAAGTAATATAAGTTCTCAAATTGGGTTTCGATTAAAATTAAGAGAAACAGGGGCAAATACAGGTATCTATCATGGAAGTTTTACAATAAAGAATAGAACTCATGATAATAATCATTGGATTAAAGCATTAGGTGGAGAAAAAGTTATAATTAGTTCTATCAAAAACCTAACAAAAAATGCAACGTTAAAT
>CBFDAW010000397.1:0-3978 GCA_965602865.1 uncultured Thermoplasmata archaeon | reverse complement strand
CACCGCCAATATCTGTTATATTCACGCTGACGGGGACATCAGAAATGGTCTGCCAAATGGTATTTTCTGGTATTGGATTTGAGAATGTTACATTATCACCGTCGATCCTGATAGTAAATGAACAGTTGGTATTATCGCATTCAGGAAGGATTCCAGTCAGATTGATTGTGTAATTAAAACTTAAATGGGTTTTGTTTACGGTTGTTGTTGTAATATTTAAAGGTTGTCCCAGCTCTGGGCAATTTGTCCATTGATTTCCGTCCTCATCCCAGACGGCAATATCAAATTCTTCAGCTGGTGGATAAATATTGGAAGAATTTTCATATATTGGAGTTAGCCCTGCCCATTCAAGCATTCTGCCCCCACGGACTAGATCATTCTCATTTAAAATATTATCATACTCATCCTTAACTGATAACGTTCCATTAAACTCCAAATCGTTCTCTACACAATAAAATTGTGTTTTATTATACCAGGCGGGGGTAAGTATAATACTGGTTGCTTCGACTTGAATCGAATGTATATTTTCATCTGGATAATTCCAATTAAAGGTTAGATTGAAATCAATATTCCAAAAATAGAAAAGATTATATGCGCTGCTTGATGGTTCAAGAGTAATATAATTGTTTAAGTCTGAAGTCTTAGTGAATTGTCCCGTGGAATAATCCCAAACTAACTTAATATCTACACCTTTTGGATCAAGGGATAAAAGTACACTGCCTAAATCCGAAAGGTTTCCAGTATAAATGAAGTTGATCCTTAATGTATAATTACCAAATTTAGAATAGACTTTAGTTGTTCTCTCCTCATCCTTTAAAAGCGATACTGATGTAATATTAATGATCGGTCTGTTAGAAAATTTAAAAATAAATGCATCACTGAAGCCGCCACTATAGAACCGATTGAAAGCACCCTGTGTAGTGGGGAAATCATTTGATTGAGTAGGACCGGTTATTAATATATTTCCACCGCAATCCAAATCAATATCATAACCCCCCTCAGAAAGATTGCCACCAATATAAGTTGAATATATTAACTTTGAACCGTTCGAATTCAGTTCAACCATGAAAGCATCAAAAAGATTTACTCCTGTTTGGTTATAAGCATCTGGTGTGGTTGGAAAATTAGGGGAAATTGTACGACCAGTAATGTATATATTTCCTAATGAATCCAAAATGATCCCATAACCTGCGTCATTATTATCTCCTCCCAAATATGTGGAGAAATTAAGTGCAGATCCGTTATGGTTTAGTTTAAATACGAATGCATCTAATTCTCCATTATAACTTTCATCAAATGCTCCGGGAGTAGTTGGAAATGTTGCCGAATCTGTAACGCCCACCACCACTGCATTATAGTTTTGGTCCAAAGCAATATCCTGACCAGAATCACCCATCAACCCTTCGACATATGTGGAATAAATTAACATAGAACCATTGAAATTTAATTTAAATACATAAGCACCAGGATGATCACTATTCAATGATCTATCGAATGCACCTAGTGTTGTTGGAAAGTCTTTTGACAGTGTCTGACCAGTAACGAAGGCATTGCCAAATGGATCCAAGGCTATTCCTAGACCAGCATCACCATGGGTTCCACCCATATAAGTGGAATACTCTATCATCGATCCATTCGGATTGAGTTTTAGAACAAATATATCTTGCACCACGGTTCCAATTCTTTGTTTTATATATGCATTTGATGATGTGGGAAAGTTGGTTGAATTTGTACAGCCAGTTATATATACCGAACCATTTATATCTATTACAATAGCTTGGGATTCATCATGATGATCTCCACCGATATAAGTAGAATAAATTAAATTTGAACCAGTTGAATTCAGTTTTAAAACAAATATGTCTAAAGAGCCGTTCAAGTGCTTATCTAAAGCTGAGCTTGTGATGGGGAAATTTGATGAATTTGTTGAACCTGAAACATAACAATTACCATAAGGATCAATTGCCAATCCAGAAAATCTAGAACCTACATCCTTACCGTTACCACCAATAAATGAAGAATATATTAATTTCGATACTGTTGGGCTAAATTTTGCAATAAATACATCTACATTACCATTGAATGATGTGTCATTAGCCCCTGGTGTTGTTGGATAATCTGTTGAGGTCGTATAACCTATTAAGTAAATATTTCCAAATTTATCTGCTTTTATCGCTGTACTTGTTTCATCAGATGTCCCGCCAAAATATGTTGAGAACCCGATTTTAATCTGTGGGTCAATGATTATTGGTTTTTGTCTATTATAAAATGACTCCACCATGAAACCATATTCGAACTCATCGAATTTCACAAACTTTCCTTTAATGTTATGCTGAATACTACATTCGTTTTGATAAATGAACAAATCGCTATCTACAATATCTTTAATTGATGTTTTTATTATTAAACTACCATGATTATCAATTTCAAGTCTTTGCGCACCTATATACTTCAATCTTATATGCTCAACATCTGCTCCCGGACTTACAATAAAATCATACTTCAATCCGTTTTCATTCGTGTAATACCGCAAATCGATGCCGTCATACAAATTCTCATACCACACTTCAGCATAATTCGGCACTTCCGTGCACCATTCCGATGAATCATTACCATAAAAGAAGTTACTATTCCAGCTCAACCTCTCTTTCCCCACTAGTCGAACCGGATTCGCACCTATAAACTCTTGCTTAAGGATCACGCGCTTATATTTTCCAGGCACCGGCGGCTCGAACCTGCTCGGTGGGTCAAACAACTCACCCGATACTTGACTCTCGACTCTTGACTCTCGACTATTCTTTGTTATTTCTTCTCTAACTTCAAAACACACACCCGAATTAGTGAACCATATACAACCCCTTTGGTCATAAAACCGAATTTCATCATTTACTAATTGACCGTAATTTTCAATGAATGAATCGGGGATATTTACTAAATGGTTTTTGTCATTTTCCCAAAAGATTTCATTATGTATTGAGTTTGAAATTTGATTATCAATCGAAGTGCTTGATATTTGATATAAACAAATTAAAATAATGTTGCTTAATAAGATGAAAATTAAAATCATTACAATGATTTTCTTACTCAGAAAGCTTCCCCTTGAAAACTTGAACAATTTATTATGTTCTTAATAATAAACCCTACTACAAAGTAATTTAGATATAAATCCTTTTTATCATTAATATTACCAACTTAGAGATATTTAAATATTTCTATAGCCCACTAAATTATTATTTAATAAGTTATTGGCTTAAGAAATTTTTTTAATAAGTTTAAGTGAGGGATTTCCTTGGCGAGTCTTACTATTGATAATCGACATCTTATTCTAAAAATCGTATGTTAGTAAATTGTTGATGTAGAAAAATAAAAAAAAATGATTTAATAATTAATTATTAAATCATTAAATAGTAAATGCAATTGTACCACTAGTCCATGTGAATTTAGCCATTGTAGAGATATCTTCACAACTTACTATAACCGTTACCCGAAATTTAGTTCCAATTCCTCCATAACTAGTTATCCATGAGGTTGTATATACGCCAGTGGCGCTTCCGGATGCCGCTAGGTAAACAGTATAAACAAATGAAACAGGTCCAGACCACGGGCCTGCACCTCCAGGCTGCCACATTACCGTTATATTCACCTCATGAATAGAGCCACTTCCACCGGCATAAGAATCAGTAAAGGCATAATTTACTGAAAAGCGTATATTGTATGGTGTAGTATCACCAACTGGTGATGCTGGCGCGGCAATGGCACCTCCTGCAGTGGGTCCAGCTCCAGGTGGCGGTGGCCAATTATTAGTCCAAACAGCCCCAAGACCTTGAGTAAAACTTGCTGATACGGGCGAACTCAGTAACGGAATCAGCAGAAACATTGCGATCAAAAACAAGGTCCCAATTCTAAACCTCTTTCTTAACTTATTTTTCATGTTTTTCATCTCCTTTATGCTGACGGGGTTTTATGTCATCACGCCCC
>CBFDAW010000396.1:0-3980 GCA_965602865.1 uncultured Thermoplasmata archaeon | reverse complement strand
ATATTACTAGCATTTATATAAACCTATCCTGTAAATCTATAAATAAAACTGTATAGTTACTAACATTCTCCCAGTCCTTTAGTAAAGGGTAGAGTCAGATAATAAAGTGGCATCTATCGATATTTATCAGTATTTTATGGCATTTTTCGATAACATATAGAGGATAATTATCAATTTTGCATTTTATTTACGAAATATATTTAAATAGTAAAATATTTTTATTGTTTCTAAATTAATTACCCATAAAATTATAATGATAAATCTATTAACCAATTCCAGATCAATCGTTTAAGCTATTTATAACTAAGAGAGAATTACGGGTAGGAATAATAATGCCTGGATATTGTCACAGTTGTCCGTATACTATGTTTTGTAAAGGTACTTATGTAAAGGATCCCACATGCCCTATGGGTTATAAGCCAGTAGGTCAAGGTCCCTCAATCACCGATGATAAAAAGGTGGACGAACTTTCCGGTCATGTCTTTCAAACCCCAGTACTTTTAAAAATTGCCAAATCGGCTATGAATAAGAATGATTATAATTCGAGTATTGAATGCTATGAAAAGATACTTGAGCTTAAACCAAATGACCCGGAAGCAAGCTTTTTATTGAAAAGAGCAAAGTTTATGGTGACCGAAAAAAGCAACCAGCCCGAAAAAGCAGCGAAGCTAAAGCGCGCTTCAGAGAGTTCTAAGCAGAAATCCAAAAAAATGCCAGATGGAATGTTGGCTCAACAACAAATTGGAAAGATTCAGATTAAACCGAAACAGCAATTTAAGGTTGATCCGCATATAATCGGTCCGGAATCGGATAAGGTCTATCATGCTGATGAAGATGTTGAGGAGAAGGAAAAAGAAGAGGTCTCAAAACACGTGGCAATAAAGAGCAAGGGATCATATGTGAAAAAAAAGGGTACCACGGTTGCATTATTACTGGCAATTGCAATTATAATTATGATCGTAGTAGGTCTCTGGTTGTTTGGGTTTTTAGAATTTTAAATGAGTTACTAATACTATTTAAAAACGTTAAAATGGATAGCAATTATGGGATCCAGTATTGGAATTTTCGAACACCAAATCGGACATAGATAAGGATAAGATGTAACCATGCTAGGAAAAGGGCGTTCAACATTATCAATCCTAGTAGTTTTAATATTACTGACCACAACAGTTATGGTCATAGGTTTCGGAACCGCAAATCCGTCGCACCTAAAAAAATACTTATGCACTAACCAAGTTTCAAGTGCTTACACTATAAATCCTCAAATAGTAGATGATAAAGAAAGTCTTTCAATTCATAAGACACCGGAACACATCCTCTCCTCATTAACCCCACCATTTACAACATTTTCAACATATCGTTCTCATTTAATTACCAAAGCTGAGGTTTTGGCATTAAAAGAAGAGGTTGGCGTTAGGGAGCCCGATAAAAATTATAACTTAATCATCAACGGTTTTGGAACAGGACTTGCACCACCTACCGAAGATGAATGGAATGACATGATTGGTACGATCGAAGTTGTTGATAGTGCGGCAAATCTCGACCTCCCCGCAGCCGTGGATCACTCTGCATCACCATATTTTCCTGAGGTTAGGAGCCAAGGTTCGCAAGCCTCATGCTCTGCGTGGGCGGCTACATATTATTCCAATGGTTATTCTCAAGCAAAGGAGAATAACTGGACCTTAGCATCATCAGGTAATAACCTTCAACTCCTTAACCCCGGATGGACTTATAATAAAGTTAATAAAGGCTATGATAAGGGGTCGAGTTTTTGGCGGAATTATAAAGTTTTGGAAACCATCGGCGCTGTTACTTGGGCTACCATGCCTTATAATTCTAAAGATGATATATCATGGGGCACCGAAGCGGCATGGCGTGAGGCACCCAGGTATAGGGTTAATCATTATAGACAAACTGATGCCAAGAACATCGATGTGGTAAGGTCATGGTTGAGTGATGGCTTTGTGTGCCCGATATCGATAGATGCTAATATGTATAATGGTTTGGGTGACGGCGATGACACGATTAACTCTACCGAATATAATTCCACCTCACATAATCATGCAAATGCGGTTGTAAGCTATGATGATGATAAGATCACCGACTCTGAAGTTGGAGCATTTAAAATAGTAAATTCATGGGGAAAGACTTTTGGTACCACAACTGGTGGAATAAATAATACTGGCGGTTGGAATGGAGATGGTTTTTTTTGGATGACATATAAGGCGTTTGCAAAACTCGTTAAACCGATTTATATGTTCTATGATAAAGTGGATTATGAACCAATTCTAATTGCGAGTTGGAATTTTACTGGTGATTGTTCGCGTGATGCCACAATATCATTAGGTGTTGGTGACCCGAGCGCTCCTCGTGATACTCGGGAATTATATCGTAAAGCTGGTTCGCATAATTACCCACAGTTCATGTGTTTGGACATATCCGAGTTTATTAATTATGCAGGCTTGGATTCATTCTTTTTAAAGCTCGGCTCTGGGACAAATAAAACGTCACTATCCTCGTTCAAACTGGAACTTTATGAAGATGGTTATCTTAAAGATGGTGCGACACTCATCACATCGGAATCACCGGATGTGCCAATCACTACTCCGTGTACCGCAACCAATAAAATTTACGGTTATCAAGTTAAAATTAATTCACCGTTGGATAGTCATTACTATAAAGGAAATATTCAATCCAAAGGCACCGCAAATCACTCTATTTCGGAAACGATATTATTCGAAGATTTTGAAGGCGCGTTCCCAAATAAATGGGAAGTGGGGGATAATAATACTTCATTCGGGCTGGATTATTGGGGGAATTCAACATATCGATATGGCTCCGGTTTTCACAGTGGTTGGTGCGCCGGTGTGCAAGAGCCGATCTTCGAAGAGGATTTCGATTCAGGAGCACCAGTGCCTTCGGGCTGGGAAACCGTGTCTGAAAATACGACCCACAGCCACCCCTGGGTCGTTAATAATACGGCTTATGATTTTGTATATGGTGGTGATGATTATGGTGTCGTTTGTGACAGCCACTGCGCAGGACCGGGAACCAATATTACCGAGGGATTGTATACCGATAGCCCTTTTGATGCCTCTGAATATTCAAATCTATGTTTAGAATTCTTACTTGCATATAGACCTCTGGACGGTGACGAATTTGCTCAAGTATTATATGCAAACGGGACATCATATCCTAACTTTACGAGTTTGAAAACATATACAAATGAGGTCTATGGAAAACAGAGTATCAATCTTTCGGTAGCAGCCGGGGAAAAGTTGATATTTCTAGGATTTAGATATCATGGTACTTATGATAACTATATGTTTATCGACGATATAAGGGTCATGACCAATATTTCCCATCATAAATACGATAACGAGATGCTATCGTACATGTATCACGAGGTAAATTTAACAAAGTATGAAATGGTGAATCTTACCTATGAATACTTCTTGGACTTGGGAACGGTTAATGATTCGTTATATGTAATGTATTATTCTAATGGTGATTGGCATTATGTGGTAAAACACAATACTTCCACGGCAGACTGGGTTTCGGCATTTGCATGGATACCAACCGGCGCTACACATATTGGTTTTCAGTTTGAAAGTGATTCCAGTGTCTCTGATTTCGAAGGCGCATTTATCGATAATATAAGACTCACTGGTGATATCAATATCAGCTCATTAAAAATAAAGCTTGATTCTGGCGCCTGGCAAGCCGCCCAGGGTCTGGAAAAGTGGGCTCATTCTATAAACACACCGAGTTATTTGGATGGTGAGCACACAATCTCTGTTTCCGCAGCTTATGGCGGTTATGAAGCATTCGATGTCGTGAAGTTCATTATCGACAATAGCCCGCCGGAACCTTTTACGCCAACGGCTGCACCGGTAAATTGGACCTCAAATGTGCAGCCAGTAATATCATTTGCTGCTACTGATGAAACTAGTTATATTGATTATTATGAACTGAAAATC
>CBFDAW010000395.1:0-3981 GCA_965602865.1 uncultured Thermoplasmata archaeon | reverse complement strand
GTTGTCACAGGTATCCCCTACCCCATCACCATCGGTATCCAAATGCTCCTCGGAGTCAAATGGGAAATCATCATTGACATCCAGGTAACCATCATTATCATCATCAGTATCCGCATTATCACCAATTCCGTCTTCATCAAAATCACGGTATTCATTGGGATTAAGCGGAAACTTATCGTTTTCATCCAGGGACCCATCATTATCATCATCAGTATCCGCATTATCTCCAATACCGTCAGAATCCGTATCTCGCCATTCTGTTGCGTCATATGGGAAATCATCATTGGTGTCCAGATGACTATCATCGTCATCATCATAATCTAAATTATCCGGGATACCGTCAAAATCGTTATCTCCATATAGGTAAATTGTAACGGTTCGAGATGATTTAATATTAACTTTCGGGTCCGTGTAACTTTTTATCGTCAATTTTTGTGCAGTTATATTATAAGTATTATAGCTGATTTCTTGCGTAGAGTTTTTGAAATAATCGGGTACCTTTACCCACTGGACATATCCATTTTCATTTGTCAGAACATTTTTAATAAGAGTATTAGAACCATTATAAATCCTAACCGCCGCTGCATCGATCGGCATCCCACTTTTCACAAGCACATGCAGATACCAAAGCACGGTAATATTTGAGCCTGCATCTACAAACTGGAACTTGGTCTTAATAAATTCTGAGTCTAATAATTGAACGCTCGAGCTGCTGTCTAGCTTAAGTTGCTTGTTACCGATTACACTTGCACCTTGGAAAGTACTATTTTCAATGGTTAAACCAGTAGAATCTGTTACATTTACACCAATATTTCCACTTTCGATAATCGAAGTTCGAAGTTTATTATTTGAACTGGAAGAAAAATCCAGATCAATCGAATTATTTGTAAAAACACTATCATTCAAAATATTATTATTGGATTTCGAAACATAAGCTCCAATTTGTGTATTATAATTAAATTTACAACCAGTTACATTTACATTTTGCGAATTATCAAGATACAGACCATATTGATCATTGCGGTTGAATGTGCTATCTGTTATATTCAAATTCGAACATTTAAACGCGTAAAGCCCATAATCATTCCCGCGCGCATGCAGGTTAGTAATATCGTTCCAGGCGGTTAAGAATTCTGCAGATATCCCGTAAGTGTTGTTAAAACAATCAATATTAAGAAAATAAAGCTGCACACTGGCATCGACATGGATCCCCGCGGTATTATTGTGGATATGGCAATTTTTTATCAGATCATTATCACAGGCTAAACTGTCCAGTCCTGTGGAACAGTTACTAATTTCACAATCCTCGATTTGTAGATCTTGAGTTTTTTGTAGTTGCAAACCCGTACCGGGTATGGATGTTATTGTATTTTCAAATAAATTACCGTCCGTAGCTTGGTTTATTTCTATCCCGGAGGCTAAGCTATCTCGAACACTATTATTTATGAGATCAAAACCAGAATTTCCAGGACCAAAAAGGGTTATTCCGCAAATCGTCGTGTTGTAAATAATATTATGTTTTATTTCCGAGTTTGTCGAGTTCATTATATAAATTCCATAACTATTATTATAGAGCACATTATTAATTATCGATACATCTACGGAATCATTAATATTAATAGCTCGTGTAGTGAAATATATGATGTTCCCGGTGAGCGCTGATTCATTACAATTCGTTAGATTCATAGCATTTCCTTTTATGTTATGAATTACATTACCAGTTAAAGCTGATTGATTGGAGCCATTAATTACAATACCGTCCTTTTGTCCGTTGGAGATCGTAGTATTTACTAAAGTAATATTTGAATCCAGAACTGATATACCAATAGCTAGCGCATATGATATTGAATTATTCGAAAAAGTAAGATTGGTATTTGAATTAGTATAGATTGCCATGGTTGAGTAATTAATATAACAATAATCTATATTTCCGGTAGCTGTACTATTAAACTGAATACCACCCCAGTCCCCCGGGTTCGGTAAAGCTGTGAAATTAGAAGTAAATGTGATAAATTGATCTTCTTTGCCACTGGCATTCAATATACCATTGACAAATATGTAATAAGAGCCATTGACAAATATTTCAGTACCGGGTTCAATGTTCAAGCTACCAGTATTAGTAATAGTGATGTTACTTTCAATATAATATGGGCTATTTGGCAAAGTTAAATTCGTAGAACTATCGATTAGTCCGGGTATTCTTCCTTGCGGGAGATCGGCTAATGCCTGGTCGATAGTCGTATCCAATTCTAATACTGTATTCGCCCTCGCATATACACTCGGAAATGTAACAAACGAAACGGTGCTCAAACTTGACAGAATTAATCCAAAACAAATAATCAGAGCAATCAACCTAACTGGATAATACTTGTTCCGTAGATAGTATCCCATAATACCCAACTCCTTGTATAATAGAAGTTAAGAACAGAGATAGTATTTTCATATTAAATATTTATGTGCCATATATTATCGGGGCAAATCCAAAAACACATGAAAAAAGACTTTGGATAGCTCTTCCCATTCATCATCATGCGAATCAGAAATAAAAGAGATCACTCTTTTGGTTGTGATGAGTCAGGTGCAATAATGAGCTATCGACGCCGTGCCGTCTTATGATCTTTGAGACCGTCCCAAATGCCAATGTTTGTGTGTTATTATCCTTTGAAATATGCGATAATAACACATAATCAGTCATATCCCCAATAAGCTCTATTAGGCTATCACCTGCTTCTCGGTTCGATAGATGTCCTAATTCACCCATAATGAATAATTTAACATTCTCAGGATAAGTACCATGTACTAACATATCCAAATCATAATTGGATTCTAACATCAACAAATTGGAGTTTTGTAGGTAATGTTTCACTGGTGGTGTTAGTATACCTATGTCTGTCACTATTCCTATTTGTAGATTTGTATTCTTTTGACGGACCCGGAAACATACCGGTTCGGCGGCATCATGTGACACTGGAACCGGTAGTATCTCCAGGTCTTTGATGGTTACGGGGCGTTCAGTGATAAATATGTTGTTTTGAAAGATTTTTCCGAGGCGAGCTGAAGCCACCTTCCAAGTACCTTGGTTACTCCAGAGTGGGATTTTTTTTCTCCTCGATAGAACACCAGCCCCCCTGATATGATCAGAATGCTCATGCGAGAGAAAGATACCCTCAAGTGTATTAGGATCAATATCGAGCTCCTCAAAGCTATCCAGAATATATTTCATACTCAACCCGGCATCGAATAATATGCATGTTTCATCGGATTTCACTAATGTAGCATTACCTGTACTTCCGCTCGCCAATGAGCATACGATTAGACTTATACTGCCAGCCTCCATCATTTGTATTTCATCTTAAATAGGGAAACTAATGTTTTTTGGTATATCAAACCAGAAACCTTAGAAAATATTTATAAATTTTTATAGGTTATGAAAAAATGCTTCGCAAAGATGGTGATTAATTACGCATTTTTTTATTAAAGAACGGATATATGGATTTTCAAATTTATTTGGTTTGAATATGAGTAAATAAGATATAGTACCACGGTGTTCATCCAAATTTCTAATATGTATATATACTAAAAAGAAGTGATCCGGATGTTTGTAATTGTGATCTCAAAAAAAGATACCGCAAGCGTAAATATCGGTGAGCGTTTGTTAGAGCATTCGGGCTGGGTTTTTCAAAAGGATATAAAGTTTGAATCCGATCAAGTATACACATTTTCTGATCTGGCAGTAATGGTGACGATTAATCCATACCATCTTTATTACGATAATATAGACCTTCATGTCCAAGAGGACTTAGCAAAACAGGGATTGCCTGTCGTACCCGCTGTGGTGATTTTTGCATCAAAGCATCAAAGTGCATCGGGTATGAAAACGTTATCTGTACATCCGGTGGGTAACTATGGTAAAGCAGAATACGGTGGCAAGTCACAAGAGTTGGTCCCGGCAGCGCCACATATAATGACAATGGCATATAG
>CBFDAW010000394.1:0-3990 GCA_965602865.1 uncultured Thermoplasmata archaeon | reverse complement strand
TATACCAACTTCGTGATATAAATTATACCTTAATAATAAGTATCATCACCCGATTCCCATATACCAACTCCGGGATATACCCGATTTCTCAAATCCGGGCGCTAAATGACATTTCTTTTCCTAAATTGGGGCGTTGACTTTTCCAAAAATCAGGTAATAATTCAATAGGTAATAATCATGCTCTTAACATTCTGCGGAACAACCTTATTTCCTTTACGAATAGCCCTAACCAACCCATAATGCTCCAGCAATCTAAGATCCTTCAATACATTTGGTCGCTCCCTTTTAAGTATCTTTGCTAATTCCATCTCAGATTTTACTTTCCGAGATTTTAATACTTTAATAATTTCTTTTCGCTTTGGAGATAAAACTGATGGGTTCCAATCTTCCATTGGTACGATTAGAATGTTCTCCACATCCAATTCCTTTGTGTTTTTCATTATTTCGCCAATCTTTTTCCATTTCTTATCCATTTTTACCATCAGATCACTTCTCGAAATATTTTGCAATAAATTTTCCATGATTTTTATCAATGTAATTACATAATCTTGTAATATCATCTAAACTGGATATTATTCCCATTGATGATCTTTCATGTTTTTCAGCTTTTTTATATTTATAGAATCTATCTAAATGATCTGGTTTATTTATATTATCCCAGCGAATTACATCGGATATCGTACGACCATCCAATATTTTCAAAGTCACAGCATAGGTAAATGGTTTGAAATTCTTAACCACAACTGTTATCATTGGTTGGTGTTTATCTGAGATGGAAAGTGGAATTGTCCAGGTATGCTGCATTCAATGTCCTCTGTATACTTATAGTATACATTTTAAAATATATATTATTTTCTATTTTCTTACTCAAATCCCGCCGTCCTCCCTTTTTTCAAAGAATTTGAAAAAACACATACGAACAAATGTATTTTTGAAAGTTAGAACTTTATTAACCTCGGAACTCAGCGGAGACCTTCAGAAAATTGATTAATAAATATGATCTTTCCATCTATAGAAACCAAGAATCCTAACCCGCAATACTTATTTATCCATAATTTATCTACAGGTATCTTATGCTGGAGCCTCTCCAAACTCGTGCTATATCTCCAGATTTTCGTATACCAACTTCGTGAGATAACTTAATATAATCCCATTATCATTATTTTTCGGTCATATTATAGTTCCATAGAAATGCTACCAATCTGAAAAGTGTTTCTTTATATAATTCTCTACCTCTTTCACATCTTTTTGTTGCTTACAGCTCTTCTCCCATTCGTTATGAACATATTCGAAATATTCACCCGGCGCGTCTCCAGCCCAGTCCTTATATTCAGATGTGGATTCCTTACCGAATCGGTAGATACCCTTCAATATTCCCTTGCAGTAATTATTCGCATCAGCTCGCATTGACAGCTTTTGATATTTCTTGAGCTCGTCTAGGTATGGTTCCAGTGTATCCTCAAACATCTGGAAAGCCATATCACCGGGGTCCACATAACCGTCCCTAGTGCTTCCAGACCGATCCCAGACATCCTCGACTGCAAGATGGTCCAGGTCAAAAAAGACCGACTCGGCAATATCATCAATATCGACTCCACTTAAATATTCCAGTGCGATCCGTTCGATCCTTCCCGCAATGACCGTATCCTCCTTAGCCAGGATATTCAATATGGTAAGAGCATCTTCAGCAGTGATCTTGTCAAGAACCTTTTTCTCGATTTTGTCTTTTTTTACCAACTTAACCACAACCTTACTATTCTTCAAAGTTAATGAAATCTAATGGTTTGTCAAATGCTTTCTTGGCGATTTCTTCTCTATTCTTTTTGATCTTTCTATCGAAACTCAATATTCTCTTCTTCAGTTCGTCCACTAATAGATTATTTGTTCTATCGTCATCAATTTCGATCTCCTCATCATTATCTAAATATATTACTATTTGGCCGTAATACGGATCGGAAAATATCGTGTAATCATTTATGGGAAATTCTATGGCTTTGATATAATCGTCGCCTACTTCTCCTCTCCCGGTTATCGCCATGGAAAGTTCAAGAAGTTTATGCACTTTTACTGTTATTGGTCCTTGTTCATTTATAATTTCATCGATCAATACTTTCAAACTCGACATACGATCACCCATTTTCATAGTACCATCCTGCCGGACGTACCTCGAACTTCCAGAGATCCTTAAATGAATATGTGCGGTTTATCGCCTCTTGCTGACTTATCTTTCCGGTCTGTGCCTCTTTCCAATCTATTCTATCCATCGTGCCGAAAACGAAATACTCGTTACCTATTATTTCCGGTGCATGCTGTTCACATACTGCGGCAAGAAGACCTTCCAGATCTGTTTGTTTAACAATGATCAGATCACAGTTAGGACAGTATCGACAGGACTTGTTGAGTGAGAATAAATGTCTTGGATCAATGTGAATAACCAAACAATGCTTTCTTATCTTGGTTTTTTCTTCACATTTCGGACAGTGTGTGAAAGCCATATCATTATAGGGGTTCAAGAAAAAATAATGACGCTCTCCCCTTAACTTTATTCGTGATCTGTCTTTTTTTGATCTATTAGACATCTACAACGCTCCATATCTGTCAATGATCTAACGTTTGGTACGATTGAGATTCCTACCCCGCATATCCACATATTCCAACACGCGGTGAATTGGTCACTGGCAAGAGTCTGTCTTCACCGCATCCATGTTTGCGAGCACACTTATCGCAAAGCCATCCATTATTTTCCATAGAACATTCACGGCACACTTGTGTAGCGGTCCTACCACATACATCACATTTTATCACAGGAGGCTCATTTCTGGCTAGTAGTCGAATCGGCTCGTTTCCAGTATTACCTTCTCGTTCTGCAACAACTTTCAAAGATAGTTCAGTGGGTGTGCCGAAATCATACTCATAATTGAACTTCAATTTTAGTAAAAGAACTTTGCTCAGAGCAATATCCATGTCCCTACCACCAGAGGTAAAACCCATATCCAACCACATTGAATCTACCCCTGCACCGGTTATATATCTTGTTTCCCGGATCGTGAATGCGCTCATGTGTCCGCAACACTCTACCCAGATGTCTCTGAGAAACTCATCCAGTTCTTTAAGTGTTGCATCGGCTTGTGCCTCAAGATGCATCCAATATACAGGCTGATAACGTCCTTCAACCAAAATATGAAAGATCTTTATTTTTTTGGACCCACTTTTCTGCGATGATCCCTCTGACGCAGCTCTTCTTTGCTTGCACGATTTTAGATGGTTGGTCATTGCTGTTTTGCTGAAAATAGCATTGCAAAAAGCGCACTTTCCCTTTGATATTTGTTTTGTCATTTCTTTAAAACCTCCCAGTATCTACTTTTTGCAGAGCCGATTCTTTTCAATATTCCCATTTTTTTCAGTTTAGCAATATTTTTCTCTACCCCTGTTATACTTATTTTCAGGATGTTTGAAAGCTCACTGATTGTGATTTTATAATTTTCCGAGGCCAACGCAAGAATCTTGATTTGATTTTCTCCCAAACTTCTCTCAACTTTCTCCCTATCTTTTCCTAACCGTTCTTCCAACTGTTTTTCTATTGACATAATAGTGATATCGAGATAAAATATATTTGAACTTATATATTTTTTTCCGTTTTTATATACTGTTAATACCAACCATCTAACCATATCTACTCAGCCATCTGACACCTTCCCATCTCCAATACATATCTTTCGAATCCCGTATACCAACTTCGTGAGATAATATAATATATTACACATATCTTTATTTATCTCATGTCTACTTCAACCTTGGCCACACCCTCGCCCAAACCCAGACCACCATGCAGCGTAAATTCAGAATCAAGATCCCTATCTCCACACTCAACAACTGGGTCAAGCGCTTCGAATCCGAACTTTCCTTTATCCGTTTCCGGAAAAAATATACAATCCACTCCTTATTAAAATCAACAATTATATGTGATTAAGTTGCCCGAAGGGCATTCAA
>CBFDAW010000393.1:0-4000 GCA_965602865.1 uncultured Thermoplasmata archaeon | reverse complement strand
TCATAGATATTTAAAACAAGGAGAGTACTTGATCACTTTACAAGTAACAGACGACACGGGTGTGAACGTTGTAAAAAGTGAGATGATAGTGCATGTACTTAATCGCAAACCAGTGGCAAAGATTAGACAATTAAAAAATATCTATTTCGACGAAATGGTCCGTCTTTCAGGAATCGATTCGAGGGATGATGATGGATATATTACACGATATCTCTGGGATTTTGGCGATGGTGTAGAATCCAAATGGAAAAACGAATCTACAATAGAACATAAATGGAAGCATGCTGGTAAATATACAATCACTTTAACGATAATGGATGACCAGGGCAGTACGAATGAGACCCAAATGCAGTTCAGGGTAAAAGAAGTAGATCCTGGTTCAGCTAGCTTTTTTGGAGACGGTGTTAATTCAATTATCGCGGGGACGATTATTACAGTAATTATTGCTATGGTTATAATAATTGTTATGATAGTAATCCGGCGCACTCAAGAAAGCATTTGATAGGTCACAGTACAAAGCAAATTGTTATTTGTCTCAAGTCACCAATTATTAACCGATGCAGCTTGTGACAGCTCAGCAATGATTAATCGATGTGGCTTGTGACTATTCAGCAGTAATTAAGCTATGTGATTTACGACTACTCCGCAAAAATGAATCTATGTAACTTTCTTCAATCTTTTAAAAATATTTTTAATAACAACTATGTTCATGAACTCGAAGAATATTTATATATTAAATTTAATTTTATCTTATTTACAATTGTCCAGAGTGTATATAAAGATATAGTTAGACATAAATTATATAAATATGATATTATATACATGTCTAACTTCGCTCTGACTCAGGGTCAAAAGTTTTAAAGGGTAGGGTATACTCATGAATAAGTTAGCTACATTATTGATTGTATTATTTGTATTTCTCATCCTTGGTATGGGCTCTATTGCGGGTTTTACTCTTTTTTCGAGCACGGATGCCAGCGCATATACAAGAGATTGTTCGAAATCGCCAGAAGATTATGCAGAAAATAACGTTTATTACTTAATCAATCCTACACTGACATCAACACTACATTATCTAAGGGGCGTTTCCATGACCTCGGACGGGACCAATCCAGACCTGAATAAAATAGACTTGGAAAATGGTAAACCTGTATATTTCACTTGGCCGCGTATGGGACAGCGCAAGGCGGTACTTGAATATAACCAATCATTCAGTGGAGATCCATATATTTGTATGGTAGTGAATAGTAAGGATCGTGCAGATAAAGTTGTGAATGTTGAAATAGGACTTGACAAGGAAGACGATAATAATTTTGAAGTTGTATGCACATTTCCACCTTATCATACAACCGGTGATAATAATGATGGTACAATGGAAGAAGAATATTTTGAAGCCTATGGAACCTGGCAGGGCGGTACTACACCTCCATCATTATATGAAGGTTGGATAAAATTAAAGGTAACTATGACGAGTGGGAATGGTGACCCATGTTTATTATACTGTGGTTTTGATAATAAGCTGTCTTGGTGTTCCATACCTTACAAACACACCGATTTATTACCACGAGCACAAATAAATTCATCGTTTATCGACCAGGGATTTGATGAATATGGAAGAGATAAACTATCGGTCGGTGATAAAATCTGGTTCGATGGGCGGGATTCATATGATCCTAATGATGATTATAACGGAAATCGAAGAATCGACGATGGTGATCCGGCCGGTGAGCAAAAGATCGAGCAGGATAAATTGTTATATAAATGGAACTTTGGCGATGGTTCTTCAACTAGCTGGGATTATATGAACAGGAATATGTCACATGTTTATTCCACAAAGAGCATGCCAAAAGGTTCTCTTCAATATTACTTTCAAGTAAATCTAACCGTAAGAGATGCAGAAGGCCATACCGCATGGAACAGAACGTATGTCAAAATTTATCGTGGTAACCATTCGCCTGAAATTATTTCATTTACAATCAATAATGTGGACCAAATAAACGACCCAAAAACTGTAAAAACACCTTTGGATGGATCGGTATCAGTATATTTTAACGCATATGCAATCGATCAGGATGAGGATGAGATTGAATACCATTGGGATTTTAATGGTGATTTATCTAACTGGGAGGAGGAAGGACCAGAGGTGGTGAGAAATTTCCATGAAGATGAGTATAAAACGGGGCTACTTCAAATAACACTGGAGGTAAGCGATGACACTCCCGTGAAAAATGCAACAGCTCTTGGTTACATTAAGCTGGTAAATAATAAGAGACCCGTCTCAAAGATCTCCGCCTGGCGAAAGGGAATAGACACTCTTGATACAAAATTTTATGAGAATCTGACGGTCCGACCAGACCAGGAGATCGTATTTGATGCATCAGATAGTTATGACCCAGATAATCTAACAGGGTTTGATATTAATAATGTGCATCACCCACTCCAATATCGCTGGAACTTCGATTCCGTATCAATATCCGGTGCCACTAGTGATTGGATCACTAATAAACAATATGAATATGCTTATTCTACTGCAGGAACAGAATACAAATATATCGTCACATTAGATGTGGATGATGGGTTAAGCATTAGTACATCCGAGAATTTTACAGTATTTGTAAATGTCCGACCAATTGCCAAGATAGCTATTAAACCGGAATCATACAACTCACAGGGTAATTTTGAAAAGAATAATCCGATATATTTTAACGGTTCAGGGTCCTACGACTCAAATGGTGATAAGATAAAATCTTTCATCTGGGACTTTGGAGATGGTAATAAATCCTATGAAGAAAAACCGGTGCATACATATACTACACCGAGTGAATATATAGTATCGTTGGTGGTAATAGAAGATAATGCATTCTCGATGGAGAGTCTACCTGACCAGTTCATAGTGGATATCCCGCAACCACCTGCTGCACCAATACCCAGATATAAAGTATATCCCTTACAAATATACACACATAAAGAAGTACGGTTCGACGCTACGGGTACCACTGACCCAGATTCGGACTATAAAAACCTAAAGTTCAAATGGGAGTTTGGTGATAATACTACATCTTCAGAAGATAATATCACACATAGATATCTAAAACAAGGAGAATATCTAATAACTTTACAAATAACAGACGAAACAGGCGTAAAAACGATAAAAAGCGAGATCGTAGTACATGTACTAAACCGCAAGCCGGTAGCAAAGATCAGACAGTTGAAGAATGTCCAGGAGGGTGAAAACGTACGCCTTTCTGGGGCTGATTCAAGGGATGACGACGGATACATTACACAATATCTGTGGGATTTTGGTGATGGCTCAGAATCTGATTGGGAAAACGATACGACCATCGAACATAAATGGAAGCATGCTGGTAGGTATACAATCACATTATCAGTAATGGACGATGAAGGGCAAGCTAACAAAACCCAGATGCAGCTTAGGATACAAGAACCGGATACGGGTCCAGGCGGTTTTTCCGGGGAGACTGTTAATTCGATTATTGCAGGGGCGATTATTACGGTAATTATTATTATTGTTGCAATAGTCGTTATAATAGTAATCCGGCGATCACAAGAGAGCATTTGAATTTTTTAGCTCCTCTTTCGAATTTGTGCATATTTAATGTATTTTATACTCGCTGGTACGAGGGGAAGACCGCTATGCAGTGCTATTAATTGAAGATTTACGTTTTATTAATTTTATTATTTGTATAGTAAAAGATAAGGGTGAACCCCAAATCCAAAAATACCAAATCAGGTTTTATTTTAATTTAAATACTGAAAATTTTTCATTAGTTCACTTTCTGGCAGAATAAAAGTTTTCCTGCCCTAAAATTGTGATAATTATATAATAATTATATTCACAATGTTAGGTCCCAACATAGATGCAATACTTGAAATTTTTGAGTTTGGAAATTTAGGATTTTCTTGGGTGGGTTAGAATTCCAAACAGATTACTAAATGAATAACGGAATTCTAAGCTCGAGTGAAATTAAGATTTACTCTC
>CBFDAW010000392.1:0-4007 GCA_965602865.1 uncultured Thermoplasmata archaeon | reverse complement strand
AAGATGGAATGCGTTTTACACTATATAAAAGTTAACTTTACTTTGCGGTAGTCCCATAGATACCTATTTATATTTTTTAGTAATGCAGTGTCTCGTGATTTAAATGCATAAAATCCTTCATAAAAAACAGCTCAATGAAGATATTACTTTAATGGAAGTTGATGCGCCTTTTGTTGCGAAAAAAATACAACCCGGTCAATTCATCGTTCTTCGCTTGCACGAAAATGGTGAGCGTATTCCACTTACTATGTTTGATCGTAATTCCGAGAAAGGCACCGTTACTTTTGTTTTTATGAAGGTAGGTAAATCAACATATGAGCTTGACTCGTATTCTGAGGGCGACTCTATTTTAGATGTAATTGGGCCCATGGGTAAACCGGTGGAGATTAAAAAATATGGCACTGTAGCTTGTGTAGGTGGTGGTGTTGGCACACCAGAGATATTACCGGTTGCTAATGCTTTACGCAAAGCTGGAAATAAGGTAATAATCATTGCCGGTTTTAGAACCAAGAACTTGGTAATCTTCGAAGACATGTTAGGTTCTTTTAGTGATGACCTTCGGGTATGCACCGATGATGGCAGCTATTGTACAAAGGGTTTTACCACAACATTATTGCAGGATTTAATCGATAGTGGTGAAAAACTCGATTTAGTCCATACCGTGGGTCCGGTTATTATGATGAAACTAATATGTGATATTACCCGCCCGAAAGGAATAAAGACCATGGTGAGTCTAAATCCCATCATGCTCGATGCTACTGGTATGTGCGGCTCATGTCGCGTAAATGTTGATGGTCAGATGCGACTTGCGTGTGTGGATGGACCAGAGTTCGATGGTCATGAAGTCGATTTTGAGGATTTAATGAATAGATTGAAAATGTTCCGTTCAGAGGAGCAAGAGGCGCTAAAGCGGTATAAAAAAGCACATCCTGAGGCGTTTAATAGTGGAGAGGGGGGAGCATAATGGTAGAGGATGTTCAAGAAGACCCCTCGGAAAAAAAGGATCCAAAGAAGGGTAAGATACGCATCCCGGTTCCCGAGAGACCCGCTGAGGTGCGAAATACGGATTTTCAAGAAGTAGCATTAGGTTACGATGAAGAGACCGTGGTGCAAGAGGCGATAAGGTGTCTGCAGTGCAAGAATAACCCATGTATGGGCGGGTGTCCAGTTAATATTGATATTGCTCGGTTCATAACTAAAATCACCGAGAGGGATTTTATCGGGGCGTTAAATGTAATAAAAGAAGAAAATTGTCTACCCGCAATCACTGGTCGCGTTTGTCCGCAAGAGGTCCAGTGCGAGGAACGATGTACAAGGGGTAAAAAGGGTGATCCGATTAATATTGGTAAGCTGGAGCGTTTCGTATCTGATTATGCTCGGTTGAACAACCTCGAGCAGGTGCCGAAGATAGAAAACAAACTCGATCAAAAGGTGGCGATAATCGGCTCAGGTCCGAGCTCGATAACATGTGCTGTTGACTTAGCAAAATTCGGTTATCATGTGACCATCTTTGAAGCTTTACATGATCCCGGTGGCGTGTTAAAGTACGGCATTCCCGAGTTTAGGTTACCAAATGATATAATCGACCACGAACTTGAATACCTGAAACAACTGGGTGTTGAGATCAAGGTTAATTGTATAATCGGTAAAACCATTGATTTCAAAGAGCTCCAAAATGAGTTCGATGCCATCTATGCTGGAACAGGTGCGGGCTCGCCGAACTTTCTAAAGATCGAAGGCGAAAATCTGAATGGAATCTACTCCGCCAATGAGTTTCTAACCCGAATCAATCTTTTAAAGGCTTACATGTTTCCGGAATATGATACCCCCATTAAAGTGGGTAAACGAACGGCAGTGTTTGGTGCGGGTAATGTCGCAATGGACTCTGCCAGGAGCGCAAAACGCCTGGGGTCCGATGCACATATCGTTTACCGCCGAACAGAGGCAGAGGCACCGGCGCGCATCGAAGAACGGCACCACGCAGTTGAAGAAGGTGTGCAATTTCATTTCCTGACCGCTCCGACGCGATTCATCGGAGAGGATGGCTGGCTGAAAGCCATTGAAGTCCTAGACATGGAGCTTGGTGAGCCGGACAGCTCGGGTCGCAGACGACCGGTGCCGATCCGAGGTTCCGAACATATAATGGAATTCGACACCGCAGTTGTAGCAATTGGTCAGAGACCTAATAAAGTATTTTATACTTCTGTGGAAAACCTAAAAACCGAGCCGTGGGGTGGAATAATCGTGGATGATAACCAGATGTCATCGGTTGATGGTTTATTTGCAGGTGGTGATGCGGTGACTGGTGCGGCAACCGTAATCTCGGCAATGGGTGCAGGTAGGCGGGCGGCTAAAGGAATACATTCATATCTACAGAAGAACAAATAAGATTATGCAACTAAATTTAAATATTCATTAAAAATCGATCCCGCATATTTTTTTCACTGATCCAAATAGATACAATCTCCCGCTAAAATCTTATGCTCCTCACCGATTTTTGTTCGCACGAGCAATGCACCATCCTCTGCAATATCCACGGCAAGACCGGTGAGTGTCTCGGTTATTGTTTCTATCTTAATATTTCGCCCCAGTGTATCGGAAAGCTGGCGCCAGTTTTTAATAAGCTCAGTGATTCCTTTTTTCTCCAACCTGCAAAAGAGCAAATATTCCTCTTCAAATCCTTCTAAAATCTTCCGTGTGAAGGAGATTTTATCCACCTCATGTTCAAGCACTTCTTGAAGGGATGTGATTTGATTTCGAAGATCTTTCGGAAAATCGTGTAATGATACATTAACATTGATCCCCAGACCGATCAGAATATAATTTACAATTTCATTCTCAGAGCTTAATTCTGTTAAAATCCCACATACCTTCTTTCCATTTATTCGAACATCATTGGGCCATTTTAGTGTTGCCTTCAGTTTGAACTCAGATCGGATGGCACGAGCTACTACTATACCGGTTAATAGCGTTAATAACGGTGCAAGACGGGGTGCGATATTTGGACGTAACACTATAGTAAGCCACATACCACCTTTTGGCGAGAGCCATTTCCTACTCCTTCGACCCCTACCCTTGTTTTGAGTTTCTGCAGTTACTATTAACCCCTCCTTTGCGCCATCCTCCGCCAGACGTCGTGCCTCTTCATTCGTTGATGAAATATCGGTATAATATTTTATGTCCCGACCGATGATCTTTGTTTGTAACCCTGCTTTTATCTCCATGTGTGGTAATAGATCTCGCACGCTAATAAATTTTTTCAATTTTTTCGATCATATCATTAGTGTACATCGCTGTATATTTTTATCATAATTTAATAGTAAAATTATAATCTCTTATATGCATTTAGCATCGGAGGCGTATTGTATGAGTGCCGCCCGGGAAATACACGCACCTACGGGTGTAAAACTAAATTGTAAGAGCTGGCAGATCGAAGCACCATTTAGAATGATCCAGAATAACCTAGACCCCGCTGTCGCCGAGAAACCCGATGAGTTGATAGTGTATGGCGGTACTGGGAAGGCTGCCCGTAACTGGGAATGCTTTGACGCTATACTCGCCAGTTTGAAAGATCTGGAGGATGATGAAACATTACTAGTCCAATCCGGCAAACCCGTGGGTGTGTTCAAGACACATTCCGAGGCACCGCGGGTCTTAATATCGAATGCCATGCTCGTGCCACACTGGGCAACTTGGGAGAATTTCCGTGACTTGGAGGACCGTGGACTTACCATGTACGGTCAGATGACCGCCGGCAGCTGGATATATATCGGCACCCAGGGTATCCTCCAGGGTACCTACGAAACATTAGCCGCCTTAGCAAAGAAACATTTTAATGGCTCATTGAAAGGAAAATTAGTACTCACCGGTGGTATGGGTGGGATGGGTGGTGCCCAGCCGCTGGCGGTTACCATGAACGAGGGGGTAATAATCGATGTTGAAGTAGACCGTGCACGAGTCCAGCGTAGGCTTGAATCTAACTACTGTGATCTTATGGTGGAGAATTT
>CBFDAW010000391.1:0-4036 GCA_965602865.1 uncultured Thermoplasmata archaeon | reverse complement strand
TTGATATTCCTCTTCCTCAAGTTAAATTAACATCTCCCGAGAATGGTTCAATAGTACCGTCGATCAAACCCACCTTATCCTGGTCGGTCGAGTATGAAGGCAGCGAAATTCTATCATACGATGTATACCTGGACACAAATATAGCTCCAATAGAATACGAGAAATGCCCAGATATATATTTCTTACCCCAAGGCACTCTTGAAGATAATAAAACTTATTACTGGAAGGTGGTGCCGTGGGCGGGAAATGTTAAGGGTCCTGAATCCGAGACATGGTCGTTCACGGTCAATAGAGATTACAGGCCACGGTTCGAGCTTAGATTAACTGTTAATCCACCATATCTCGAGCAGGTACCCGGTGATGTGGTATCCGTTCAAGCAACTGTTTTTAACCTTGGCGAGTTGACGGATACGATCTCGTTGAGCGTAGATGTTCCGGCGGACGCCGATATTATTGCCGTGGTGAACGATCCCGGCACATTGGGTGCGGGCCCGGATGGTAATGCGGAGTTCAATATTACGGTAACGATTGCAGAAAGTGCGAAAAAAGGCGAAGTAGTATTAACGGTCACGGCAGTCTCGGGGAAAGCTGCCGAGTATGATCTGATCGTCGAGGAAAATGCAGAATTAACAGTGAAGATATTTGGAATAGATAAACCCGAAGATCATAGCTCTTCGTTTTTGTTCACATTTTTGAACATTTTATTAATTATCATTATTATCATAATCATCCTGGTATTAGTAATCGTTGTTAATAATCGAAGGAAGCTTGATAAGAAGAAAAAATCAACGAAAGAAACGGTAACCGTAAAGCCCGGTGAGGTTCCCACTGCTGTTATAGCTGTAGATCAAGCACCGATGGTCGCACAACTACACGATTCGTCAGCTGCTAATGTTGCTCAGGAACTACCAACCACGACTTCTACTACACCGGCATTGTCAAGCTCGCCATCGGCTGCTCAGGCACCGGCTTCGCAACAAATACCACAAAGTCCACAGCTGCCGCAGTTGCCGCCGGCGCCGAGTAAATTAGAAGAATCTGAGAAGGGGGAGGTGACTGTACCGGAACCTACAGTAGTGACTCCATCTCCAACACTACAAAGAACACCCAATGAATCTCAAAATAAGAACTCAGAAAGGCAATAAATCAGCCTCACCAAATTATTATATACATTGAAAATTATCCTTATTTACCTAACGGGGTCATTACATGCGGGTAACTTATATTGCCATGGTCATTATACTACTTATTTTACCTGGATTCATTGCAATTGGCCCCAACATTGGTTCAATAACATCGAAAGATGTTCAATTTCCTGAAGTTCTGGATAATAAAATTCTCCCTGCAGATGCAAATAAATTATTATCAAATGCCCCTACTGCATTCACCGAGAACCGCGGTCAGCTCGAAAAGGACGATGTGAGATTCTATGCCCAGGGCGGCGGGATTTGGTTTACCGATGATGGTGTGTGGTTCGAGATACGGGAGGAGATAAAAGACAGGGGTCAGGGGTCACAACTTAAGGGTCAGGAATTGATTGACCACTGGGATTTAATGGCAAGGTATGAGCTACCTGAACCTGTGGAATACAAGCGCGTGATTCTTAAGCAGAAGTTCGTTGGGGCAAATCATGTCAAGCCTGAGGGTAGACAGAAATTTGGGTATTATAGCAATTTCTTTTATGGGAATGATTCCTCAAAATGGCGCACGGAAGTACCAAACTATTGTGAGATATATTACGAGAATTTGTATGATGGCATCGATTTGAGATATTACACGAATGAAAACGGACTGAAATATGATCTCATCGTGTACCCAGGTGCGGATGTTGAGCAAATCAGAATAAAGTATGAAGGTGCAAATGGGTTGGAAATTTATAATTTAGGAAATTTAATCATAAAAACAAAGATTAAGGATATTATAGATGGTGAGCTTTTTATTTATCAAAATGTTGCTGGCTCACGGCATCAAATAGATGGTAAATTTAAGATTTATGACAACTTAGAATATGGTTTCGAATTATTAGACGATTATCGACCGCAAGAGATTCTCGTGATTGACCCACGCCTTAGGTTAGAATATTCTACATATATAGGCGGATATGATATAGATTGTAGTTTTAGCATTGAAGTAGACCATACCGGAAATGCATTCGTTACAGGATGTACATATTCATCTGACTTTCCCACAACATCTGGAGTGTATAATGAAACATTTTCAGGTGAATGGGATATTTTTATATTCAAACTTGATCAAAATGGTTCAGCTCTTTTTTATTCAACATTTATTGGTGGTAGTAAGAATGAAGAAAGTATTGGTCTGGCAATAGATTCACAAGGAAATGCATATGCTACTGGTATGACAATGTCTTCAGATTTCCCAACAACGCCAGGTTCGTACGATACATCATATAATGGTCCCCCCGAATGGTGGGGTGATGTTTTCGCTCTCAAGCTTAATCACAACGGTTCAAGTCTAATTTATTCTACATTTATTGGTGATACTGAGATGGAAGAAGGTTGGGATATTGAAGTAGATTCGATGGGGAATGCATTCATAACGGGGTCGTCAAATTCATCGGATTTTCCCACGACACCAGGAGCGAACGACACATCATATAATGGTGGCTGGCATGATTGTTTCATACTCAAGCTAAACCAAAATGGTTCAAGTCTTATTTATTCTACATTTGTGGGAGGGGATAGTTTAGATTTTGGCTTGGGTATTGCAGTTGACTCAACAGGAAATGCATTTATTACAGGAGAAACAGAATCATCAAATTTCCCCATGACACCAGGAGCAAACGACACATCACATAATGGTAATAAGGATTGTTTTGTTCTCAAACTAAACCAAAATGGATCATTGCTTTTATATTCTACATTTATAGGAGGAAGTAATAGTGATAAAGGTTTGAGTATTACAATCGATTTAATTGGGAATACATTCATAACAGGATGGACAGATTCGCTTCTTCCAATAGAAATAGATTTTCCTACAACACTGGGAGCGAACGATATATCATATAATGGTGGCGGGTATGATTGTTTCGTACTTAAGCTTGACCCAACCGGGTCAACACTTATTTATTCTACATTTGTAGGAGGGAACGATTCTGATACGGGATATGCTATTGCAATAGACTCAATTGGTAATGCATTTGTGACAGGTTATACAAGCTCATCAGATTTCCCAACCACACAGGATGCGTATGATAGATCTTACAATGAGTTAGATGGGTTCTTGTTTAAACTCTCCCCAGACGGGTCAGCACTGATCTATTCTACTTTCATAGGGGGAAATTATGCTGATCGGGGCTATGATATTGCAGTAGATTTGAAAGGTGATCCCTATATAACAGGAAGCACATGGTCATCAGATTTCCCTACAACACCTGGAGCATACAACAGAACATTAAGCGGCAATGAAGATGTTTTCGTGTTAAAATTTGCATTACCCCCGATTATCAATATTACTTCATTATCATTGCATATGAGTACCACATCAACAAACTTAGTTTATTCTCGACTATGTAAGTATACCTTCAGGGTCAACATAACCGATACCTTATCACTTGATTTAGGATTTGTTCGCTTAACCCTTGATCCGTTGGGCACCAATATCCAACTATCTTGGGATCGATCCACGGGAAAATTCTCAAAGCTGTTTGACCCCAATAACTATATTTATATCGACCCGTCAAGCAAAGGTTATAATTATTTTTATTTCTGGACGATAGATTTCAATGTTACATTTAATTGGAATTATCCCGATGAGATTTTTCATGATGTCCAAGCCTATGCAACTAGCGCGGCTTTGGCTCCAGTATGGCTCAATGCTACGGAGTTCTATCGAGTCGAAAACGATCTTATGTTCAATGGCAAATTAAAAGTTGAAGGTACGGATAACCGGACCATTATTAATGGTGGTCTCGTACGAGGTAGTGAAAAGCTAAATTGGACTGGGTTTAGAGTCGTATATGAAAACACGACAGATGTTTACCCGCCCGATGACGAGGTCGATATCGCGATTTGGG
>CBFDAW010000390.1:0-4038 GCA_965602865.1 uncultured Thermoplasmata archaeon | reverse complement strand
CCGGCATCCTTAATGGCACACCAAAAAACAACGATGTTGGAACATATTCCGTTAAAGTAATAGTTGATGATGGCAATGGAGGTCAAAGTAGTACTAGCTTTACATTAACGGTTATTAACACACCACCAGAGATTATCACTGAAGATATTAACTTTGCATATAAGAATGTGGAATATTATAATGACTATAATAGCTCTGACGATGAATTTGGCAATACTACTTGGGAATTGGAAACAAATGCAACTTGGTTGTTTATAGATCATGAAAAAGGTATTTTAAGTGGTACTCCTGGCCAGAATGATGTGAAAACTTGGTGGGCAAATATCACAGTCACCGATGATCATGGTGGGAAAGCAAATAGAAATTTTACTATTTTAGTAATAGATCTAAACTCACCACCAAAGATTATCATCAAGAATGTTACTATTGCTTACACGAATAAACCATATTATATGCAATTCGACGCCGAGGATCAAGACACACCCTTGGCAAACCTTAGTTGGGAGCTTGGATTCGATACCAATGCAACTTGGCTTAATATTGATCCTGAGACGGGCATATTATCTGGTACGCCACAAATTCGACATGGTGGTCATTGGTTTTGGGTAAATGTCACGGTTCTAGATAATGAAGGTGGTAGAGATTTTTACAAATTTAAGTTATATGTGATGCGTTCGCCTAACGAACCGCCAAAATGGGTGGAATCTACATTATTGGAAAATAATGAAAAAACCATACTTGCATTTAAGAAATGGGTGCACACCTTTGAAGCAGAGGATGACTATACACCTAATGACAAATTGTTCTGGTCGTTGAGATCAAATACGTCTTGGTTATCCATTAATTCTTCGAGTGGTGAAGTCCAGGGAAACCCACAATTTAAAGATGTTGGCATATATTGGGTCAACATCACCGTCACTGATGAGGATGGTTTGTTTAATTTTACTAATTTCACTTTATATGTTAAACATATTAATCAACCCCCAACCCTAAGCCATGCAGGGATGACACCTCTGAATGGGACAAACGAAGATTGGTTCACCTTTTATGTAATCTACACAGTTTTGGATAATGATTCTGGGCATGTATATATTATTATAGATAACAAATCATATACTATGACCCCTGAACGTAAAAGTAATTTACATTATTATATTGGTGTAAATTTTACTTTTAAAATTAAATTGGGGCCCGGTATTCATACCTACTATTTCGAGGCAGATGATGAATGGTATGCAAAAGCCATATTAGATAAGTATGTACCTACTCGTCAGTCGCCGGCGAAAACCAATTATATTAAGAAAGTGGAACATAAAGAATTCTATGAAGAGCCAATATGCTGGGTAAGTGGAATTGTAATTATAATTATTTTTTTATGCGTACTTCAATTCGTGTTAAAACCGTTATCCAAGCGGTATCCAAAACTTGAGTTCGTAAATAAGGTCAAAGTACCCGACCAGATTAATCCAGTAGTTAGGTATCGTAAGAGAATAAAAGATGAGGGAAGCGGTGAGTTTGGATTCTTGTGTCCGAATTGTAAATCACTCGTACCCGAGGATGCTGTAAAATGTGAAAACTGTGGTGATAGGTTTACCATGGTAGAGTATCTTTGCCCGGATTGCCAGGCGGAAGTTAAAGGCTTGGATATGTTCTGTCCGAAATGCGGCTCCAAGTTTGAGGAGTTAGAAGAAGAGGAGTTGGAAGCTGAGGATCCCGAGGTTGATGAAGAACCCGACCAAACACATCCGGACGAAGAAACAGAAGATTCGGCAAAGCCTCCGGATAAAGATAAACACGCTTCTGAAGAGGATGACCATGAGAAAGAAAAAGTAAAGGTAAAAGAGGTTCATGAAAAGGAAAAAACCAAACCAGACGATAATGATAAGGCCGAAGATCAGGTAAAAAAAGCAAAGAGTGATGATACCGAGAAAAAAGAGACAAAAGGTGTGGTGCATGTTGCCCATGCCAAACCTGCACAACCTAGTAAAAAATAAATGCTTAGAACTAATTGGACATACTCTAATAGGACAATCTCTAATTGAATAAGAGTTAATATATATTTAATTGAATGGGCCAATTTGCGACACCATAATAGTTAAATATTCTTATAGAATATCTAATTGGAAATAGATTTAGATGGTTTAAGAGCAATATTAAAATATTTTTATATGAGGATTTGGTTGATTGAATAAAATAACTGGATTTAAAATAAATCTAATATATAGATAATCTAAAAAATTATAGTTTAGGGTGATTATTATGACTAAAAACTTCGAACTTTTAAGATATAAAAAATATACCGTATTATCGGTTCTGTTAATATTTTTGATCGGCACGATATTTTCTGGAATAGTAACCGCGCTTTCGGCGTCTACATCTTCCGACTTTAATGAGCTTTCACCGGTACCCGCCCCAGCGACCAAGGATGATAAATTACCTAATAAACTGAAATCAGACTTGATCTCTCCAGAGCCAGAACCTGAAAATAATGTGCTCTATGGCAATGATTGGTGCGAGGTGGAAAACCCGGATGGCTCTCGAACGCGAACCATTGGGCTACCGACATATTACAAGAATGGTGCGTATCACCCCGTGGAGTCCACGATCCGAACTCTGGACACTGGTGAGTATGCATTTGGTGTGGAGGATGGGAAATATCAAGCATACTTTAAAGAGAACATCAAAGAACCCATGCCGGTAATGGTCAATTATAATAATTATGAACTTTCCATGCAATTGAATGACATGGGATTTTATAACCATAATTTGAAGCAGTATCAAACTCGATCAATTCAATCCAGCTCCGGTTGTTTTAACAAAAATAAAATCAATTATCCTAACATCTTACCCGGTTTAGATGTTGAATATGATTATGGTATAAAACAGCTGAAAGAAAATATTATTTTAAAAGATATTTCGGGTTATCCTTTTCAGGCTAAGACCGAGGAGGATAGTTTAGATTTTCAATTTGACATAACTAACTCTGCTGATCTTATACTCTGGTCAGAGGGCAAAAAAATAGTCAAGGATTCAAGGATTGATACTGATCTCGAATTAAAAACTAGTAGGGGAAATACGGTTTTTTCAATTCCTTGCCCGGTCATTTATGAAGAAAATAATCCAATAGAACGAGTGTATGGATACTTTGATGTGGCGTTGACAGCTGAAGGTGTAGACTTGGGTTTAAAGGTGCCATTGTATTGGCTGTTAGACCCTGAACGTGAGTTCCCGGTTGTGGTTGACCCAGGGGTGGCGATGAATACTACAGGATATACTGTAAAATGTGTTTCAATCTGGAAGATGGGTTGGGAAAGGAGTGATGTAGTTATTTATACAGAGTTTAATAATTCTCTATTACCATCTTATGCAACCGTGCTTAGTAGTAATATATATTTACATTGTTTTTCTTCTGCAACTGCCATAGGAATTTTACCCTTTAGGATAATAGAATCTTGGCAAGAAGTGGATATGCAGAGTTATTTGGATGTACCAACTTTAGCAGAGAATTATACAAGTGGTCAAGACATGCTTACTTTAAACCAATGGTATTCCTGGAACGTCACCCCTCTAGTTCAGGGTTGGGTCTCAGGATATTATGCGAATCATGGTGTTGCGTTTACTACCAATCATGACTGGGGGGCAAGTATAAATAGTCAGGTCGATCATGATGCGGGGACTAATCCGCCATATTTGAATATTACTTATATAAATAACTCTGTTGAAATCCAACCACCCATAGAAAATATCGTAATGCAAGAGGACGCACTGCCTCTGGAGATTTCACTTTCTCAAAATAAACAGAGGCGGTTCGAGAAATTTAATACATTGACACCATATTCTTATCAATATCCATTCAGGGGCGAAGCTGAAGATTCCCGACGGCAACAAATGATTTATTACCCAAATGATTTGGGAATGGGTGGAATTATCGATAAAATGTCATTTTGGAAAACAACGACTACAAGTACCGGCATTTATGAAAATTTATCCATTCGGCTGGCACATTATAACAAGGATGTAATTACAACCACTTATGAT
>CBFDAW010000389.1:0-4041 GCA_965602865.1 uncultured Thermoplasmata archaeon | reverse complement strand
TTTCACACATAACCGGCTTCTTTTTCGTTCATAACTTGTAAACTCCGGTTATTACGATAATTTAAATAATATAACTAATATTATACATCTTTAATAGAATTTATCATAAAATCGAGGAGAGGATTTCATTGGCAAGTAATGTAGATAAGGTAGTGTTAACTCATATTGAAGGCTTTGACCAGTATTTAGAACCTGGGATACCCTGGGGAAGCGTTTGTTTGGTGTGTGGTGGACCAGGGACACTTAAAACTACTTTCACATTTTCGTTACTTTATAACAATATGAAATTGAAGAGTCAAAAGGGATTATATATCTCATTGGAACAAAGTAAAGAAAGTTTATTGATAAACATGAACAAGCTTGGGTTGAATGAGATTAATCCTGAGTCTCTCGAGATCGCTGACTACGGTACCCTTCGCCTGATGTTGAAAAAGGCTTTAGAGAAATCAAGAAAAGATCTTGCCAGTGACAGTAAACCCGGAGATGTAAAAGGATTAATCGATACCAGTGGTACAAATATGGAAGAGAATAAAGTAGGGATTAATTGGTTGGATGATATCCAGAAGTTGATCCGAGATAGGGTAGAGTTTGGTGATGTTAGTTTAGTTGTACTAGATTCTTTGAATGGGTTATATGCCTTATCAGAATTTAAAAATGCACGCAAAGAATTATTTCATTTCTTTGGATTCCTTCGTGAGGTTGATGTTACAGCATTTTTAATCGTGGAATCTCCAGAAGATTCAAATAAAATCGGTGAATTAGGTGTGGAACAATTTCTATCAGATGGTATCTTTGAGCTTGGAATCATAGAAGATAGGGAGCCTATGAGATATATCCAGGTAAAAAAGATGCGTGGGATAGCACACGATATGAATAAATATGCTTTTAAGGTGGAAAACGGAATTCGAGTTTGGGGTAAATTGATCGATTCTAGACGGTCAGGATAAATAAATATTATCTATCATTGTTAGATTTAATTCGATCTATCTTTACCACGGTAAGGAGGTTCAAAAGATAAATTTTGATTTTCATACTTTTTAATTGGTATTGATTGATGGAAGGTATCCTGGTGCGGTGGCGGGTGTGATACGACAACGGCTGCGGTTTTGGGTTCCATAGTTTTTTCATGCTTATTTCTGGGCAATAATTTTTCGAGAAATTGGTTGAGATCACGTAAATGAGTCATGTCACCATCCCAATACATAATGTATTTACCGTATTTTTTCTCGATTTGGCGTATAGTGCGCCTAATAACGCGATGTAGTTTAAGTGCACCCGCTCCACTATATACCACCGCCATAAATAGGTATTTTCCATGCTCAATAATCACTTGGTTATCGCCTACTTTAAATTCATTTAACTTTAATGGTTTTTTACTGGGTTTTGTTTTTACATTTTTAGCATTACTAGCTTTAGCTTCAGAACTTAATGAAGTATCTTCTTTCGTGAACGAATCTTCAATGAATTCCTGGATTGCTGTAAACATAGCAGAAAAAATCTCATCATCGAATTTACTGTGGGTTTTGTAATATTTATGATTGAGTAGTTTTCCACTATTATGAACTAAAAAAATCTCATCAATTGCATATTTTTGCTGTCTACGATGAAGATAGATCATCATCGATAAAATTATGATAATGATCGCAATCAAAATTATGAAAAATACAATAATCATAAATCCAATGTCCTCTTTTTCTGGAACCTCAGTGACCACCTTGATATGCAATGGTCCGGTGGTCATTAAATCACCATCAGTAATAAATATATCCACTTCATCTGAGATCTCTGTTGAACCAAATATGACAATACTTGTCCCACTTACCATTATATTAGGATCATCAACGATGATACTGATCTTAGATAAATTGGTATCTACATCCGAAATATATGGCGCTAAATTGAGTTCAAATATCTCTGTTTCGTTCAATACAATATTTGGTAGTGGTGCTAATGTAGGGGCGTCATTAACAGAAATAACCGTAACAAAAATGGAATCTTCAACGAACGCACCGACGGGGTCGGTAGCTCGAAAGACGACCTTTTCAATTCCAAACCAATTTTCCACGGCGGAAAAACTTACAAAATGTTGAGGGTTAATTATTATATCTATCATTTCATTCCCAGTCGAATAATACAATGAATCATTATCAAAATCTAAAAAGTATTCATCGAGGCCGAAGAACTCAACTAATTCCTCGTCTTCATTGAATGTAATATCCGGCATTTTTCTAACCAGCTCTGGGGGAAATTCTTCTATCACGGTGACTAAGATGGTTTTACTAGTAGTTATTAGCCCATCAGAAACCGTTAATTTTACTTTTGAGGTGATACCAAGCATGATCTTCGGATATTTCAGAACTATTCCAAGGTTGTTTGTCGGGCTGAGCCGAATGTGGTCGGGATCCGAAGTAGTTAAGGTTAATTCATCAAGATTATTATCTTTATCAAAAATGTAATATGAAACGTCAAAGTAATAATCTCTATCAAAATGCACCATTAGGTCTGGGACATCACCGATTTCTGGGGGGTCGTTTATCGGTAATACCGTGATTTTGATAACGTCTTCCATAATGCCACCAACGGAATCTCTAGCACGGAAGACCACATCTTCATCACCAGTCCATTCACCCTGAGAGATAATATCTACACTGTTATTATTTTTGATATATATTATGACATTCGATTCACTATAAGAGTAATACAGTGTGTCACCACCAGGATCCAAGAAGTATTCATCTAAATTAAATACGTTAGTTAATGTTTCACCCTCTCGTAATACAACATCTGGCAGTTCTTGTAATAAAATGGGTGGCCAATCATTAGACACTGTTACTGATAGAATAGCCATACTATTATCATCCCCATCCGACACACTAACCGTTGTCAGGATTATTTCATCCAGTAGTTCTTCAGGATACCGGAAAATCAGATCCTGTTCATCTACATTTACATATTTATTTCCAAATTTATCCTGGGCAGTGATTTTTAACAATTCTTTTGGGGTTTCTATATCTTCTATATAGTGCTTAAGTGAGAAACGATATGGTACATTATAATGTACTACTAAATTGGGTAAATTATCAATAAATGGTTTATCATTTACAGGTGTGATATTGATCCAGAGCGGTTGACTAATATTATACCCATCTTTATCTTTTAGCCAAATAGTTACTAGATCATCACCAAAGGCATTGGCTAAAGGTGTAAATATCAATTTTTGATCGGTGCTGTTTTCGCCAACATCTTGGTACAAATTAGTATTTTCTCCGGTTAAGTACCATCTGAGTTCGACTGGTGAACTATCTAGGTCTATACCATAGCCGGATAGATCCAGTTCCCAGGGCGGTGAATCCTCCTCTTTTATTTGATTTGGTACTTTACCGTTAATAACCGGTCGATTGGTGCCTTGTATTACGCTGATATTTACCATTGCATGATCGATTAGAAAATCATCATCACGTACCGTTAGAATCACTCCATATATTCCAGGAACGGAGTAGCTATGTGCATTTAAAATACCACCGCTGTTCGTCCCATCACCAAAATCCCAAATATAGGCAACTATTTCGCCATCTAGATCATATGAACCCTTAGCATCAAAATTTATCAAGGTATTTACATTAACCACAGTTTTATCTGCGGTAAAACTTGCGTGTGGGCGGCTATTATCATTGGCTTTGAAATAGATGTCTACGTGGGTAGAACCTAATGGGACATTAGATAAAACCGTGCCGTAATTGTCCGTATAATTATATTGTCTGTCTTCTACCCAAGTCAAACCGTTCACAATTACTTTGTATGGTACTGGAGTATCAATGAAAGAAAGTTCTTGTATTACATGGTCAGTCTCTACACTTACAATAAAATGATTCTTTTCAATGAAATACCATTTATAATAATTAGAATTATCACTGGGATCGACTCCATATACTTTCTGACACTCATCTTCATACATAGATCTGCAAAAAATATGAAGAACCTCGATGTTAGTAGTATCCACGACTAAAGAATTTGTTGCCGTAGTATAGACAAGATCGATTT
>CBFDAW010000388.1:0-4077 GCA_965602865.1 uncultured Thermoplasmata archaeon | reverse complement strand
AGTTCAAGTATTGCAGAAAATCAACCCGAAAAATCATTTAAATTTTATATTTCAGATGGCTCCGGAGAACAAGCAGAGGTAAATTTGAATTCCAGAATTAATTCATTAGCTGCACCTTATATCATTGATTTAAATATGAGCACAGATAAACCTCATCACAATATCACAATTTATGGTGCGGATGGAAGTGATGGTGCAGGAACGTCGATAACCTCAGGTGACATTAATGGTGATCTAATTAATGATATTATTATAAGTGCACCTTACTCGTCTGGTATAAATAATTATTTTGCCAGATCCGGTGAGGTATATGTAATTTTTGGAAATTCGACACCATCGCCAATTATTTACTTGAATTCACAACCAGATATAGTTTTTTACGGAGGTGATCGATATGATTGTTTTGGAACAGATGTTACCACGGGCGATATCAATGGCGATGGGATAGAGGACCTTTTAGTAAGTGCGCGGGCTGCCTGTGGAGAGAATAATTTAAGAAACTCTTGTGGTGAAGTATATATATTCTATGGTAATCCTTCGTTTCCTTCTATTTGGGACCTATCAACTAAACCGGCAAATGTTACAATTTACGGTAAAGAAATGATTGATTATATTGGTGACGCATTAACTTCGGGGGATGTTAATGGTGATAATATAGATGATATAATTATTGGATGTCGATTCGCTTATGGTCCGAATAATACTAAAATGTATGGTGGTGAGGCTTACGTGATCTATGGTAATGTTTCGCTACCCCCAGTAATAGATTTAGCCGTTTTTAACACTTCAATTTATACCACTATATATGGTCGAGATATTTATGATCGTTTTGGAATTGATATAGCTGTTGGTGATGTAAACTCCGATAATTTTGATGATTTAATCGTAAGCGCACCTTTTGCCAGTGGGTTATATAATACTAAAGCGGCGAGTGGTGAAGTTCATATTATTTTTGGCAACCAATCATTAAATTCTACGATAGATTTGTCAGAGTCGAATGCAAATTTTACTATTTTTGGTGCTGACCAAATGGATAGAATAGGAAATAAAGTTACATCAGGCAATCTCAATGGAGACGATTTTGATGATATAATCATTAGCGCAATATATGCGGATGGGCAGAATGATTATAAAGCTGATTGTGGTGAAGTCTATATAATCTATGGTAATACTTCCTTTCAACAAAACATATCTGTTAATGAGGCGGATATTATAATTTACGGAGAGAAGCAACTAGATAATATGGGAAATGCTATTGCGGTAGGTGACGCTAATGGGGACAATTATGATGATCTGATTATTGGTGCTTCTCAAGCTGGTGATCCGAATAATAATAGAAAAAATAGTGGTGAGGCTTATATAATTAATGGTAGCAATTCATTACCTTCAACCATAGACCTGGCATCTGACAATCCGGATATTTTAATCCATGGTGCACAAGGTTCAATTGGATATTATATTGATGGTGATCGTGCAGGAACCGCAGTTCTTTTATCTGATTTAAATGGTGATAATAAAGATGAGATTATTCTTAGTGCAACAGGTGCAGATGGGCGGAGTAATAAAAAATATTCCTCTGGTGAAATTTATATAATTTTATCGGGTGGTAATCTATTACCTATACCAATAATTGAAACTGTGAATTTAGAAAATGGCCAGGAGAATGATAATAAAACATGTTATGCTATGAAATATCCATATTTATTTAGAGTCAAAATTACTGTTCCCAATAATCTTGAAGATTTAAACACTGTCATATTAAATTTAGCATATGACAATACTTTTCAAAATTTAAAATATGAATGGTCTACATCGACAAAAGAATTTGTTGAGGTTCTGGACCAATATAATCACGCAAATCTTAATCCTAAGAGTGGATATAATAACTATTTTGGAAGAGTCTGGAATTTTGATTTCTATCTTGATTTTAATTGGACATATCCGGACGAAAAATTACATGCTGTCCAAGTAATTGCCACTGGATATACTGGTTTTCAAGATTTAACTTCGCTTAACAACTTTTACCGGGTAAAAACTTATTTGAATTTTTACGGTAATTTAACAGTAACTGGAGAATATCAAGGTAAATTATCTGAAAATGCCTGGGTACGTAAAGGCGAACAGCTTACCTGGAGTGGATTAAAAGTAATTTATAATGGTTTGAATAAGACATACCCCTCCGAGGATGCGGGAGTGACTGTTACTGTCTCTAATTCTTCGGGTGGAACCTGGACAGTGAATGCTGGGGGTGGTGAAACAATTTCTATAGAAAGAAACATTTGCGAATAATAACACTAAGGTTGGTGAATTATATTCAATATCAATTACAGGTGTACCAAATTTTTGTGATAAATCCTCTGTTATATTTAAACTGAACATTGATGCGGATGGAATATCCTTTTCTAATCCTTTTCCCAATAATAGAACTTGGTTTCCAACTCTTGAGCCTACATACGGTATAAGGGTCTCTGATCCGATCACCAATGTAAATTCGTCATCTATTCAATATCGAACTTCAACCAATAATGGTATCATATGGAGTAATTGGACGGAAATTGGTATCCAGGGAATCTCACAGGGTAAAGGAGTTAATTGTACCGTGAAACCGATTCTAAAAGAAGGTTATAATAATTTGATTCAATGGCGTGCTCGAGATATTGTTGGGAATAATTACACCGAGTCAGACACATATCAAATACTTGTTGATATCTTACCAGTTTATTTTTCGAATCCATTACATGATCCAGATATTTGGCAGAATAATTTATCAGTATTATGCAATATTACAATTTTTGATGAATATAGTGGTGTAAATGCAAGTTCAATTGAATTTAGCACCTCTACAGATGGTATTTGGGAATACGATGATTGGCAGTTCGCACGACTAACGGTTAATGGTAATATCATCCATTGTTCAGTAACACCAAATTTCTTCGAAGGGGAAGATAATTATATCCGCTGGCGTGCAAGAGATATTGCAGGGAATCCATATAATATATCGAATAATTATCAAATAAGAATTAAATTAAATAATCCCCCTGAAACTTCTCTAATATCACCTAGAAATCGGTCGATAATTAATACATTATCGCCTGAATTTGTTTGGGAATACTCGGACCTGGATAATGATACCGAACTTTATTACGATATATATCTAAGTTCGGAGCTAGATGAAGTTATTAAATCAAATAAATCGGCACACGTAGTGTCAATTTTCCAAAAAACATCATACACTCTTGAGATACCTCTTAATGACAGTAAGACCTATTATTGGACGGTAATACCTAATGATGGTATCACTCAAGGTATTTGTAAATCTATTGTGTGGCAATTTAAAATCAACACCAATGTCGAAATACCGACAGTTACTTTATCATCACCTTCTATAAATTTTAATGTTACAACAACAACACCAAAATTGTCCTGGGAACTCCTTTATTCAAATCCAGATTTTATTTCATTTGATATTTTTCTCAGCAACTCACCTTATCCTACAGATCTTTATATGGAAGAAAATAGAATTGCAAAGGATTATAAATTAACAACATTTATCATACAAACACCACTTACACCAGGAGAAACCTATTATTGGACCGTGATCCCTACTGCGAATTTACCGGATGGAATAATACAAGGTGAATGTAGATCTGGTATTTGGAACTTTAAAGCTGAACTACCAACTGAGCATGTTTATGGATTAAATATGAGGATAGAGACTAAAAATCTAACCGTGGTTCAGGGTAATTATACATCAACAAACATTACGATTTCTAATGTAGGTACTACCGTGGATATGATTGGGCTTAGTTTGGATAAAGGTATTTTAGAGGCGAATCTAGCTTTGGAACATCTAAATGCTCCAATAAGGCTGAATAGCAATGAACATATTACTTTAAAACTGGAGATTTTGGTATCAGATGATGCAAAGCCACAAAATTATTCGATATCTATTAATGCGATATCAAATGGTGCTTTATCAGGAAATAAAGAAGTTTCAGTTACTAAATCAATCCAACTAAAAGTGCTCGAGAAAAATGTGGACGATGAAATAATTGACCCTGAAGATGATAGTGGGAC
>CBFDAW010000387.1:0-4079 GCA_965602865.1 uncultured Thermoplasmata archaeon | reverse complement strand
AACCTAGAAGCTGGCTCGCAAATCGAGATATTACATGAAAATATTGGTAACCAAAGCGATCTTGGACCGTATGAAATCTCCGCATTTATAACCGGCATACCCCAGATAACAAATCTAGAGGTAAATTTATATTATAAAATTAACAACAATGGCTATGAAATCGTAACAATGAAAAATATTGCTGAACACCCAACTCAATATCGTGCAGAAATACCAACACAAGGTCCAGATACCATGGTCTATTACTTCATTGCGGTAACCGATGAAAATATAATGGCGTGTTCACCCGATCTTGGTTATGAATTTGAATTTTCGATTAAACCGTTACCCGAGAGCATCACAACAAATGACGAAATAATAGCTATGATCATCATGATGACTATAATTCTCGGCTTTTTCTGGGGTGGGTTTGCTTATACAGCACGGAAGGCATTATTAGCAGAGCGCCGTAAGCTTCATGATTATTATTATAGCGATTCTTCAACCGGGAGTAATTATTCAGAAACGAGGACGGGATACTAATGGTTAAATGAGATACAGAAAAACATGGTTTAAATTTATACGGGAATTGATCATATATCTAATAAGATCTGATTTAATAAGGGGATCGGATGGCTAACTCAGACCAGAAGGCAAAGACCGAGGTATTTACCTCACGCTGGGGCTTGATACTTACCGCTCTAGGTGCAGCCATCGGAACGGGCAATATTTGGCGCTTTCCTAAAGAGACCGCGTCAAACGGCGGCGGCGCATTCTTAATCGCGTATGTGCTTTTTCTATTTACTTGGTCAATTCCGCTGCTCATTGCAGAATTCTCCATTGGTAAAAAGACTCGATTGGGTACCATTGGTTCATTCAAGTATCTAGCGGGTAACAAATACGCCTGGATGGGCGCCTGGATGATCTTTGTAGCCGTGGTGATCAATTTCTACTATGCCGTGGTCATGGGTTGGACGATTAAATATTTCACAGTAGCCTCTACCGGTGGTTTGACAAGCAGTACCGATGTTACTGGGCTATGGAATGGCTTCATAAGCTCACCCGCACAAGTCATTTTTTTCCAGTTCATAGCTATTGCCGTGGGTTTCTTGATTGTCCATCGAGGTATTACTGGTGGCGTGGAAAAAACTAATAAGATTTTACTACCGATTTTATTCGTCCTTTTAATATTAATTGCTCTCTGGTCACTTACTTTGCCCGGTGCATTCAACGGTTTACGCTTCTTATTCGTCCCTAGATTCGAATACCTTGGTCGCGGAGAGACCTGGGTTCGTGCACTTGCACAATCCGCCTGGTCTTGCAGTGCAGGTATGGGTATGGCGATTACTTACGCATGTTATATGAAAAAGCGCGAAGATACTGCCCTTAATTCATTCTTAACTGGTCTAGGCGATAGTTCTGCATCACTTATTGCTGGTATAGCGGTAATTTGCACGGTCTTTGGTTTAGCCGCATCCGTCCCTGAAGCAAATAACATTGTGGCATCGAGTGGTACTGGTATTACATTCATACACTTGACACGGTTATTCACGACCATGCCAGGGGGCACCGTTATTGCAAGTATTTTCTTTATCTCTATGTCCTTTGCCGCTCTTACATCATTGATCGCGGGCTTTGAGTCTGCCACGCGTAATTTTATGGACCATGGTTGGACTCGGAATAAGTCCATCAAAGTAGTTGCATTAGCGACATTTTTGGGTGGTCTGCCGTCTGCGGCGATATTTTGGTGGGTGAGTGGTTCACCAGATATGGCAGTGCCTGCGTTTTTAGATATGCAGGATCATGTTTGGGGTCTCGGGTTAATACTCAGTGGTCTATTTGTAGCTATTGCAGTCTGGAAATACGGCGAGACGCACCTGTCGTTCAATTCCTGGTGGAACAGCCCGGATAGGTTTAGAAGTGAGCTGATCAATACACGCTGGAACGATATGCATATCGGTCGCTGGTGGTGCTTCATTATCAAATTTGCGTTCCCACTTCAAGCGATTGTATTGTTCTTATGGTACTTTGCTCAGACATTAACCTCACCCGATGTGGAGATGTGGTGGCTAGCCGGTTCCACAGGGTTAGCACTATTACTCGTACAATGGATCGTCGTTTTAATATTATTATATAAATATAATGATTGGTTCAGCAGTTTGATCGTGAAAAAACCCGGCATTGAACCCCAAGACGGCCTCGGTTTTGGAGAGGAATACCTAGAAGTTGCGGAATTTGAAGAAGTTGAGGTTTAATAAATCACATTAATTTTCAATAACGTGGTATTGGTGCTTATTGGGATTTCTTCATCTGTTCTTCTCTAATAAGCGAAGTCATGAGATGTTCCATTAGTAAATGTATATCTTCAACCCTCTGCATGTAATGGCTGGGAACAACCATTGATATCTGTGCAAGATCCTTTAACTTCCCACCGTCAAAACCACACAACCCGATGGTAACGGCATCATGAGAATTTGCATATTCAATTGCTTTAAGAACGTTTTTGGAATTCCCGGAACCACTTATACCTATTACCACGTCACCGGCATTCATTAGATTTTTTAATTGTTCGATAAAAATATCATCATAAGAGCTATCGTTACCCCAAGCAAGCATATTTGGGATATTATCAGTTAAGGCTACTGCTTTGAACCTAAGAAACCCTTCAACTATCGTTCCTTTTGAAAGGTCACCAACAAAATGTGAAGCCGTGGAGGCACTTCCACCATTACCCATAATATAAACGGTTTTATTTTCTTCTCTTGCTCTCAGTAATATTTCGACTACTTTATTCACGGATTCCGCTAAATTGGAATTTACCATGCCATCCAGTATTCGTTTGATTCGAGATATATAGTCAGCAACAAAATCTGATCTAAAGTCATTCATTAATTTACACTCCATTATAGTCTACCGCTCGGACAGCTTCGACTCGCGCCAAACCTTTTTCTTACTTTCAGCTTCTTTTCTAATGAAGAATTTACATGTAAAGTATCCAAATGACGAGATGAACAGCCGAATTAATTTCCAGGGGGATTCATTCGCTGTAATCTTTACCATCTCGATGACATTATACTTGCTCCATAATGACCCATGTTTAAGAGTAAGTTCTTTTCTTCCGAAGCCATACCAAAACGATTGTTTGATAAATCCACGAATGGATTCACGGACACGGTGATATACTTTTGCCTGAGGATGGTAAATCAATTTAAATCCCGCATCCACAGCACGAAAGTTCAGTTCCACCTCCTCCGCCTCTTTGAACGATGAATCAAAGCCCTTAATCTTTCTGAAAGCCGTTTCTGAATACGCCAGGTTACAGCTCGGATAGGTCACATCGGTGCCCTTGTGAAAGATTCCGACGCGTTGTAGAGTACTGAAAGCGTGGTATCCCAACCGAACCGATTCGCCAGCCACTACATCAGCCTTTTTCATACCCTCGATTAACTCTTGAATCCAAAACGCGTTTGCAATACAATCCGCATCGATAAACGCAATCACATCGCCTGTTGCTTTATATGCACCATAATTACGTCCTTCACCGCGTGTGCCTTGTTCTATATATAATTTAATGAAATCATATTGTTTCATGTATCCCCGGATAATTCGCGGGGTCTCATCAGTACTCTCAGCATCTACAATGATGATCTCGTGCGGAAGAACGGTCTGGGTAACAAGACTATCCAGTAAGTCCTTAATGTAATACTCTTCATTTCGGGTAATTATCACTACGCTTATTTTCATATTAATTCGACTGAGATAATTAATATATATTTATCTAATTTGCGGAAACAATGCTAAAACAAACCGTAATACCGATTAACTGTACATTACTAAAAGAAAAGAAGGGTAAGCTAGCCTCGCTAGAGGGGATGGGATGCACTCTAACAACTAGCTTAACCTTCAAATTTGTAAGTATTTAGCTATATAAATATTTTTCTATAAGTTTGTATAGGATAGACGAATTTATTAACCTAAAATTCAAAAAATTTTTATTAAATAAAGTATCTTAGTTTTAATAATTGTACTTTTTCTTTTTTTCTAGTATGGGCTTGACAAACTTGTCATAACATGACTTGACAAAAATTTAACCTTTCCCA
>CBFDAW010000386.1:0-4084 GCA_965602865.1 uncultured Thermoplasmata archaeon | reverse complement strand
ATATCCTTATCTTCACCCTGACCATTTATCATTTTTGAGTGTTACCACTCGAATCCTGTATACCAAATCCGAGCAGGATATAGACCCCAATTTAATTCCCATTTTCGGGAGATAGATGATTTCCCAAACTCGGGATATAACCCCACAATCCTTTCCCAACTCTCTTACGATTTTTATTTCTGCATTCATACAGACATTTTTATCCAGATATACTAGTGATTTAATTGTCTTAAATTTGAAATATGAATTTGATGTTGGATTAACATATGATAAAATATTATTTAAGAAAATGATGGATGGAGGGACTCTTTATTTGGATGGTGAATAGGGTAAAATGTGAGGTGAGATTATGCTCACTCCCTTTGGTCATTCGCTTGAGGTGAGAGGGCATATGCGCTAACTTAAGTTATTCTAGCCATTCTCACAATATGAGCAATATAAGATGTATAATTCTTTCAGTTAACTCTCTTGGGTATAATTTTAATTATATACTGAAATATTATTTCAAATTGTGATTTGTTATGAATAATAATGATAGGTCATATTACTTTCAGTCGAGTAGCGCGGGGGAGTCGCACCCCCACGCCCTCACGGAACCTGACGTGACCCTCTCGGTTCATCGGGCTCCTATTGTCCAGCCATCCACCAAGGCAGCACCACTGCCCAAAGACGGTGGCATGCTCAATGTTGCATCAGACCCTTTTACATTATTTCTGACAATATTATACTACAACTTCGGACCGATTTTGAAGATCAGTTCAAGCATTTAGACCCCGTTCTCACCACCTAACGCACTCTATAACACATTCTCGTCGAAGACATGTATTCCCTGCCTTAAAATGGAATTACACCCTATACACGCCGTAACGAGCATTTACGAGCATCTACATCGAGCATCCGACCACCTCGCGCCCGCTTCTTAGAACTGACGGTAATCTCCCGTGAACATAATTTTTAGCAAATGCTGAGCGATTGATTCACACCCCAGGCAGGCGCGCCAGCCCTATAACCCTTTTCCGCTAAGCATAGTACATGAATTCTTCGCGCAAACACGATAGAACTCTTCGAGAACAATCGAGACCTTAAAATTCGATTTTAAAACGAAGATTTGAATTTTAACGTAGCCTTAACGGAAAATTAGTGGGGTAAACCCCACTTATAGGCGCTACGCTCACCCACTCGACGGCCATGCCATCTCGTGGACTTCCTCGGGTGCTTCGCACCTTAAACTTTTTGGCAGTTCACTCCGCTGGCTTACCCCTCATAAAAAGTTTAAAGGTCATCCCAAAATTCGGGGATAAGCCTGCTCATTTACTGTAAGAAAAAAAATAGCATTATCAACAATATATGGTTAATTCTTTAATAATGCACCACTCGGTACTACCCCCTGTTGAACCCCGAAACCCCCGTGATCAGCAATAACTCACGCTCTTGAAATTTTGGATTTTGGATTTTACCCATCAATTAAAAATCAATTGTTTGTGGGTTCATTTAGACCTTCCCCGGCTCCAGCCAGTGATTACCCACACAAATAAATTGTAACGGTCTCCCCAACGATTATGATTATTTTAAAATCGTAGCGTACTCACCCCTCACACCTCTATGGACTCTCGACTCATACGATTTCGCCTAAAATTGGAGAAGAGGCAAAATAAAATATTTCTCACCTTCTCCTATACCTGAAATTACTAACCTTCTCACCGAAATCATCCAATTTTCGTTTAGTCTCGGGGAATTTTCCTTTTTCATCCATGAAATAGAAAACCCCGGCGAGTATCAAGAATGATATTGCCAAGCCAACACCGACATAGAACGGCCAAAGTGGTATAGGTTCCTTGACTCGGAAAGATGTGTCCGGTATGATGCCGCCCACACCCAGTTTGACCAGGTCTAATCTACCTACTATTGGATACTCATCAGTTTCGTTGGCATTTGGTTGCGCGTGCTCCCATTGTGCATTCGTAAAATGCCCGCGCGATTTCATTTCAAAATATGTGCCGTTGAATGTGAAGTTTATGTGCATCCTGACGAAATATGTGCCTTCGGGCGACTCGGAAGAGGATTTAATGGAGATTTCCACGGGCACGGTCTCGTTAGGGGCTATTTTTTGCCAGTAGAATTCGACAGTGAACTGATCACGAATTGTGAGTAATGCATCATTCCCGGATACGATCTTTGGGCCATGAGATATTTTTTTCACATCCTTACTTTCTTCCAGAGTTACATACCGATGGATATTGAGCACCAGAGAAACATTTATCATGTTGTTGTCATCGTTAAAGGTATACCGGTTTGTAATAGTGAATTTAAGTTTACCGGTAGTGCCCGGGATTATGGTTGGGGCGGCAAAGTCATCAAAGTTTGGTACCTCTCCCGGGTTGGCAACGCCAAGACGAAGCTCTGTATCAGTAGTAGCTGCAAATGAAGAACTGGTTAATACGATCAAAAGGGTAGAGAATACAATAAACTGGCGAGTGAACCGCAATAAAAAGGAACCACATCTTTTATGCATAGTACCTACCAAATGCTCATAAATTAAATAATTAAACCCAACATCCTTTTAATATCAAAAACGATTATTTAATATTTTTTATACCTTATAATTTATTTTGCTATAATGTTTTTGCTGTATGATTTTGATCCGAATAACATAATCAAAAACGCTACATGTAATGGAAAACACTACATGTATATTACATGTACAAAAAAGATATATAATAACTGGGGCACATTGGATTTTTAAGAGTAAAGAGGTAGGTGTGTGATATGACCGCTCGAAAATCCAAACCCGAAAAAGATCCTATGATCGATAAAGCAACTAGAAAGAAAAAATTAATCAGATCATCAATCTTAGTAGTTATTGCTATCATTATAGGTGCTGGAATTATAGTGAATAATATCAGCGAAATATATATGCTGGATAAAAATACTGCAACTATAACTACACCTCTTAAAGTAATGCGCGGAGGAGATAATGCATTTCTGATCACAACTTATGATATAGACGGTACTCCTGCCGACGGTTTACCCGTAAATGTGGACATGGAATATAAGGGTAAAACCTACCATTTATATTCCGGGAAAACCGATTCAACGGGCTCCGTCCAACCCGTTTGTAAAGTACCAGGCAATGGAAAAGAAGGTGATAGGGCCAAATTAATAATCCGTGCAGGTTCAGAGAAAATTACAAAAAATGTCGTGCTAGATACGCCAATAAAGGTGTTCATATCCACAGATAAACCCATCTATCAACCATTACAAACGATCCATATAAGAGCATTATGTTTTGAAAGTAGTGTACCATTAACAACCGAAGATTCTGTACAGGTAGAGATCATGGACCCGGATGGGAACAAAATCTTTAAAGATCATTATACTCCAAACGAATTTGGGATAATCAATTTAGATTATACTCTCTCTGATCAATTACCCTTAGGCAATTATAAGATAATGGTCGATGCAGAAGGTGCAATAGAAGAGAAAAATGTGCTCGTGAAAGAGTATGTTTTACCAAAATTCAAAATCGAATTAGAAGATACCAGGAGCTGGTATACAATAAATGAATATATAAAAGGAAATGTAACATGTAATTATTTTTTCGGCAAAGAAGTGGATGGTAAGGTTATCATAAATGTAAAAGCATATTATGGTATCTGGGAAACTGTGGAAATGGTAAACGGAGATTTAAAAAACGGTAGATTTGAGTTCTCCATTGAACCCACCAAATATGCCGTTGGAATGCCGTATAATGCGGATAATGGATATTTAGAAGTTAATATCACCGTCACCGATTCAGCTGGGCATTCGGAAACCAAAACGAAAATGATATCGATTGCCAGAAAACCGATACTTTTAACCCTACTGGCGGACTCGAATGTGGTTGGAACGATTTCAAATCACTATTTGATCGCACGATATCCCGATGGTATGCCGGTTATAAATGCAAAAGTGGTTTATGAATCTAATACCGTCACCACTACTGACGAACGTGGTATAGCGCAAATTAATTTCATGTACAATAATCAGCGATATCTCGATATTGAAGTTTCTGATAAAAATACAACTGTAAAAGAGAGTTATTATA
>CBFDAW010000385.1:0-4090 GCA_965602865.1 uncultured Thermoplasmata archaeon | reverse complement strand
ATTCAACTACCAGAAGTGAAGAGGATGAGCAGGGACAATTTCAATTTAACTAGGGTTATAATAATTATCGTTACAATTTTTATTGTTGTTGTTGTAAATTATTCTAATGCACAGAATTTAAAAACATACTCTCCTACCTCAGGAACTACCGAAACCGATGAAGGTTTCACAATAATTCCTCAGAGGGTAAACATAAATAATCTGCAAAGTAGAGCCGGTAATAGGACAATTGATACTGTAAAAACCTGTTCATTTGGCAGTAAATATGCTAATCTTTATACACACTGGATAGGCAAGAAATTTGAACGTGCAAAACAAACAATTAGTGAATTAGTAAAAATGAATACCACTTATGTGGAGTTCTATGTAAAATGGGAAAATATTGAGTTGAATAATGATATATGGCTTTGGGACACCGGTGAAGATACGCTCATGAACCTTCTAATTTATTTAACCTCTTTTGATCTCGTACCGATTATTTTAATTAAAGCAAATTATTGGGAAAATGGAAGTTCCTGGGCAGTAGATGGTGTGGATAGAAAAGAGAATTACTATCTAGATAATACTACTTATTCATATGCACCTTTTTATTACATTTCAGGGGTAGCCCAGCCCCCACGGGCGTGGTCGTCAACCGACCCCGGGGTGTCCCCGGCGGGGACCATGGACGAGTATTATGAATTTGTTTTTGAACTTATGAAACAATATAAGGAGTATGTACATTATTATGAAATCGAAAATGAACCCGGTCGTGCACATGGTGAGTTCCTGGGTGATTTATATGATTATTATGCCATGATGAAACAAGTAAGAAACGCAAGCAACCAAATTTCCAAACAATTCTTTATTAAAATCAATGTAATAAATGCCCACATGGGCATGTCCGATGGTAATGGAAAGAACTATCCCAAGTTTAATCTTGTTAATCTCTTTGATTTTTCCGAGGAGTATAAAGATTTTTTTGATATTCTTAGTTGGCATAACAATAATTTTGGCAGTGATTGGGATACCGGACCTGATGACGATTTGGAAACCATCGATGAGGATATTGAACTTATACGAAATATATTCGCATCCTATGGTGTGGAGAATAAAACCATTTTCAATACGGAATCTTCAATTCAAATCGGTTTTTTTTCCGAGCTCCCCAAACGAACAATAATTGATCTGGAGAATGATGTAGTGCCATTTGAAAATTATATCTCAAGCAAAGAAGAGCGACCTGATTATGATGGTATGGTAAAAACCTACGGCACAATAGTATCAACCCTGGGTACTTTTAACTCGGTCGAGGAACTACAACTCGGTGACTTTAAAAAACCTTATATTTATGGCTATAAAGTAATGAGAAATACAAAGTCCGGCTATGTTCTTTGGTCGGAATCGGATATTGCCAGATTGAAGTACGGTGGAGAGATGGTTTATTTTACCAGTGAAGATTCGGATTCACCAGCATTAAATATTATAAATGGCACCAGAGAGAAATGGGAATCAAAAAAAGGTTTTGTCATGGACCAGGAATTCATTATTTCGTTTCGTGAGAATAAACGATTTGATATCAATAGAATAACACTCCAAAATCATTATTTTAATAAACATGGCCAAAATTCATCGGCGCAAAATTTTGAGCTCTGGTATACTACAGGTGATACATGGGCATCTGCCAATTGGAAAAAAATCCAAACATTTTATTCATACGATAAAGGTTTATTAACTCTCACTAATAAATCGGCAAATATAGTGGGCGATGTAACAAGCTGGAAATTTGCAGACCTTCGTGCGGAGTACGACCAAGTGACTATTACAAACAGTCTCCAGGGCAATAACGGGAACTATACAATAGAAAAAATAAAAACCAATAGAAAAATATTATTATCAAGAATAATCGCGGGTGGTTCAGAGAATAATTTATCATATTTGATTGATAATATTCCCAGTGATACCTTGAAAAGGTATTGGCTTAACCCCGACCTAGGTGCTGACCCGGCTGTGGATGAACGACCATTTGTATACTTGAAAGAGCAAGAGTTTTATTTTAATAATCATAGTATAATAGATAATGTAAGTTACATTAAATTAGTAATTAATAACAATTATGAAGATTTGGATTATATTAGTCTGAACAGTTTCAAGATCCACAAGGCGGATTCTGATGTGATAAATTTTAGCTCAGAGTTATCAGGATTCTTGAAAGTTACTGACATACATGGAAAACAATCTATTGTAGCTAGCTCGGAATTGGAACTGTCGGATTCACCGATATTTGTAGAATTTTTCGAACCATTCGATAAACCTGACCTGGTGATAGATCCAAAGAACATATCGTTTACACCTGAAAACTTTACCGTTGGAGAAAACGTTACCATCACATCGATCGTCAGAAATATAGGCACCGCCTTTGCAAATTCTGCTAATGTTACTTTCTATGACGGAATACCAGATTTAAACGGTACACTAATCGGCAAGGTGAAGACTATTACTAATATTACAATTGGTTCGCAAAAAATAATAACATCGGATTCGTGGAATGTAACCGAAGGGTTACATGAAATTTATATTAGAATATTCAATTGCACACCCAAGGAAAGTAACATTACGAATAATATTGCATTTAAGCACCTGAGCGCGCTCCCAAAACCACAACACCCCGACCTACGTTTCGAGCCCTCAAACATTACTTTTTCAAATAACGACCCCGTAGAGGGCGAAATTGTTTACATAAATACAACAGTCTACAATGCCGGATCGTTTTCGGCACTTTTTGCGAATGTATCAGTGTATATTGGTAACCCAAACGAGAATGGGACCCTTCTTGGGGATGTAAAAAATATCACGAAACTGCCCGCTAACGATTGGATAAATATCACCTCTAACCCTTGGACGGCAGTCTTGGGAACTCATGAGATTTTCATTTTGATTTCGGATACCATTCCTCAAGAGTTAAATGTTACCAACAATCTTGCAAACAGAACGATTACAGTTAACCCTAAGCCGGTATTATTACAACCCGACTTACGGATAATTGCAGACAATATTTCATTCTTTCCTACCAAACCTGTTGACGGTGACACGGTCACAATCCGTGCTAGTATTTCCAATTTGGGAGACACCATTGCAGAATTTGCTAATGTATCATTTTATATTGGTGATCCGGAGATTGATGGGGAACAAATAGGCGCTGGCAAGAAAGTTCTCAATCTTACATTCGGCTCTCAAATCACAATCTCATCCAGCCCATGGTCACCGATTAACGGAGAATACGATGTATATGTATTAATTACCGATGTAAGACCATCCGATTCCAATATTTCAAATAATAAAGCTAACAAAATTATTAAAATCGGTATGGAACCAACCCAGTTAGATTTAAGCATTGGAGCAAATGGCATTATAATCTCCGATGAGAAACCCACGGTGGGCGATTTAATAATAGTCACAGCCAGAATTCTTGTTGCTAAGGTAACACCACAAACACAAATTTTGGATGTTGCAATAGAATTTAGTGTTGATAATATTATTATAACCAATGTTATGGTTTCCCTCTATACATCCCCGATTGAAGTGATATTCAACTGGACCGCTGAAGAAGGCGAGCATACAATCGGAATCAAGCTCGATCCTGAAAATATTCTGGAAGAATCCAATGAGAAGAATAATTTTGCAGAAAAACAGATAATAGTCCTTCCCACCGAGCCTGAAGATAAGGCAGAAGGACAATTTCTAAACTACTATAATGTGGTGATAATAATCGCGGTGATTGTTATTGTAATTGTTTTGATAATTATAATTTTTAGTTTATTTTCAGGAAAGAAAAAGGTAAAACACAAAACCTCCGAAAAAAAAGTGGATAAGTCTAAAAGAAAGAGTGATATTGAGGAAGAGTTTGAAGAGGAATAATGAAGGTATGGTAAATTCCACCACCACCATATGGTCAATAGTGTCTCAACAAATACTACAGGTTCGCTATGTGCCGCAACTGCCGCCGGGTAAAGTCCAAGAAACAGAACCTGAGGTTAATGAGACCATATCAATCATAACCTGAATAGTGAGATGTATACACTACATCTTTAACATTATCTCTTCTTTTAAC
>CBFDAW010000384.1:0-4092 GCA_965602865.1 uncultured Thermoplasmata archaeon | reverse complement strand
AGGGTGGTTGAAAAAAATAGTTTGATTCATTCAATAGGGGTGCGAAATAAGAGTTAGTGGCAAAGCTCAACATAATTAATGATAATGCGTTTTTTTCCGATCTACCCTCCTGCTGGCGCCTAAACACATTGATATGCTATCATTTAATTCACATTTGTTCCCCGGCTAGCGCATACCCGCCCCGAGCATGCGAAGCACCCGAGGGAGTTCCAAAGGGGTGAGCGGAGCGAACAAGTGGGCTTGTCCCACAGTTTTTCCGTAAACGCTACGTTGAAATTCATGAAATAATTATCCTAGCTTAATTTCAAGGTTTCGATTGTTCTCGAAGAGAACTATCGTGTTTGCATGGCGAAATGCAAAGTATATTTGATAATGGAAAAGGGTTTCGAGGTAGAGGGCTAGCAGAGGGGCGGAAGGAAGCTCAGCTGGGATTGAATTGTTGATTCGGGCCACGCTGATCAGTCGAGAGTCGAGGTGATGAATTATTGCTTAATAGTCTAGGGTCGTGAGTTAGCAATGAGCCCGGGAGTCTTAGCAAACCTCATCCCTGGCGGGAGGGCTGGTGCGCCAGCAGTGAGTGGGAACCAATCACTCATCCATTGCTAAAAACCGAATCCCCAGTATCCCCCTCACCTCCAAAAGCTCCACGGGAGATCACGGCTCGTTATAAGAAGCGGGTGCCAGGTGGTCGGATGCTCAACGTCAATGCTCGTAAACGCGTATAATACGCCGTTTACAGCGATTATCAGCGGGCGGAATATGTATCTTCGCCGAGAATGCGTAAGAGAGCGCGTTAGGGATGGCGAGAACGGGGTTTAAATGTTTAATCTGATGTTCAGGATCAGTCCGAAGTTGTAGTATAATATTGTCAGAAATAATGTAAAAGGGTCTGTTCTAAAGAAAGATGGTCGGACAATATGAGCCCGATGAATCGAGAGGTTCACGTCCGGTTCTGTGAGGGCGTGGCTGTGCAACTCCCCCGCGCTACTCAATCGATTTTTATGAGTTAATTTTTATTCCTATAACAAAATTGTGCTAAAAATTGTAAAAGTGGCTTAATCTATAATTACAATTCAATAATTGATTATTTTTTCTCCTTCATAATACTATCAAAAACCGAAGGTAGATGCACTAGGTAGGTTCCGTCTTTGTTTATTATTATGGGAAATTGTTTCAGGAGCTTGGATAAATATATCTCATATACCCCCGGTTCTACAACTTTAATAACTTCTGGTCTAGGTGCACGTTTTTTAATTCTTCCTTTCACCCTTCGTTTTAGCTTGACTTTTCCTTTCTTCCTCGGTCTTGTCTTAGCAGGTAGTTTTTTTGCTTTTTCCAATTTAGCTTTTTCTGTCTCTGGAAGCTCCAGTCCAAGCTCAGGTTTACCACGCAGTTCCTGTAAAAGGTCCTTCACCGTTGGAAGCCCCTGAAGTTCGGAGCTCAACTCACCGGTCACGGGTGACTCTTTACCTGCTGTTTTTGGTTTTGCTTTTTCTAATGGTGGTGAGATCTTAACCCACCCGGCGGCTGGTGTGGAGAGTCCAGTACTTCTAGAGGTCCCTTTACCTTCCGAGTCGAAAGTTCTTAAACGCTCATGTTGGGATTGTGATAATACTTCGTGGATTAGGACCTTTATATCTTTATTTGCCTGTTCGGTCAATCGCTCGCGTTCCTTATCCGAGACCGCCTCTTCGGTATAGAAAAACTTCTTGCCGCCGCAATCGCTACATCCCTTAAGTATCTCAGGTGACCCGCTTGGGAAGACTTTTCCGCATTTAAGACATTGGTGAGGCATCACTCTTCCTCTTGCTTCAATCTTTTATATAAAAACCCGGTACCTTGTTGTTGGTCCGGCGGCGGCTCTTTAACCACATCGCCTGAGCTTGTCTCTGCCTTGGCGTCTGTCTCTGCTTCGGTCTTGGCTTCTGTGTCAGTAGGTACTTCGTGTTCAAGGCTGGGTGGGATATCCCCTTGCATAACAGGTTCAGCATGGGGTGGTTCACCATACAAATCCTGCATCGACTCTGCTTCGGGTTCGGGTGCGCTCTCGGTTGGTTCGGTAGTTACTTCTTCCGCCGGTGTATCATAATCGGTCTCAAGCTCCACCGCCGTTTGGGAAGCCGGTAAATCTTCTCCAGGCGGCGATGGTGGTTCTTGTAAACCGCTTGGTTCACGCCTTGCCAGTGGTGGTTGGTCGGGCGGCAGTACCGGTTGAGGTTCCGGCGGCGGCTGGCGTATCGCCAAAGGTGGCTCGTGTTTTGATTCCGATTCCTGTTCCGGTTCTGATCCTAGTGTGATGGGTTCTTGAATAGGCACTTGGGTGGATTCTATTGGTGTTTCGTTTTCCGGCTCGGGCTCAGTAGCAGATGAGAGATCTTGAGATAGTGGTATTGGTGGCTCATGTTCAGGGAGTCCTTCATTTGATTCGTCTTGCGAAAGCTCTTCGGGTGGCCCCGGCTCACCTTCTCCAGGTAATTCGGCACCCGGTGTTACTTCTTCGGTGTATTCCTCCGCGGGCACCTCTTTTGAGGTCGCTTCGCCAGTCAGTACCATTGTTTGAATCATGCTTCCGTTTTTGTGGATCGTCTTTAAAAGATTGGCAGGACCGATCACACTCATTTTCGGTACTCGGCTGCGACCTAACACCCGGGCTAACCAACCCTCAGCAGCCAACTCTTGCGATGAATATGATTGCATTTCGATTCCGATAAAGGTGTCATGATTGATCTCACTCATTGTTGCTTTAATCAAATCTATTTCTTCCGTTGCGGTCAACCCACGCTCCAAAACTAAAACGGTACCCTTCTTCACCTCGTCCAAGATGAATCTGAGTTTTTCTTCCGAACTCATTGAATCAAGCTTTCTGCTCGAGATCAGGTTAATTTTTACACCATTATCGGAATTATCATCCATCACATCACCTTATTATTCCAATTTAGGATGAATGTTTGAATTTGAACTTTATTGATTAGAAGTACTTTACCATAGTTTTGTACAGGTTCTCAATATTATACCCCGTAAGGGCACTTACTGGTACCACGGGGTGCTGTGGGAAGGCTGCCTTTATTGTTGCCGGTGAACTTTCTTCTAAATCTATTTTATTAGCTACGATTAACACTGGTAGCTTACGGGCTTCAAGGTTACCTAGGATGGTAATATTTACCTGGTTGAACGGGTCAAGTGATGCGTCCATGATTAACAAAATACCATCCATGTCCTCTAGCCAGCGAATGGCTTCGATCACGCCTTCTGTGGCTTCTTTTGCCCGCCGCTGGCCTTCTTCCTTATCCATACCGTAGTCTTCCACAAACTGATGAAAATCCACCTTAGTAGCAATCCCAGGTGTGTCAACTACATCAAAAGTGACGGTGGAACCTTCGGATTCGATCTTTACTTCTTTTTTTTCAACGGCATGTCGTGTCTCATGAGGAACCTCGGAAACCGTCCCGACGTCTTCACCTAGCCAGTCCCGAGTGATACGGTTTGCTAATGTAGTTTTACCAGCATTCGGAGGTCCGTAAATACCAATTCTAAGATGTTTCTTCTTAAAAATTGCCCTAAGCCATTTATTTAATTTTCCAAATAGTCCCATCCTGACTCAGCCTCCCAGATAAGAGATTTTTGCCTGGGCCCAGAGAGTAATAAAAGAGTCTCCTTTTGTTATTTGTGAAAATAGAGATATCATTCATCCTTTATTAAATTAACTTAAGAGCCTGCCCGAGAAATAAATCCCGATTGCATAGATGACCATTTCGCTCCTAAAAAGTAGGGCTTTTTCAGTGATGACATACCATCTTATGCAGAAAAAGGTTGAGAAAACCGATTACTCGGGCAGGCTCTTAACATCAATATTAAAACGATTAATACTGGCTCTACTTGAGGTGGTTGCAACTAATTCATAATAAAATTTTTTTTCGAAAAATTTATGGCTCCGAGGGTCCATTGAACTTAATAGAGAATTCCATTTCCACCATCAGTCAATAAACTAATGGAATTCTCTCTTTTGCGAAACTAAGAAAAAAAATCCATAGGTTTTATTTCAAGGTCATAAAATTCAGCATACTTTTAAAATTTGAGAATTTTAAAACCTAG
>CBFDAW010000383.1:0-4093 GCA_965602865.1 uncultured Thermoplasmata archaeon | reverse complement strand
TTATAGTTAATGACCTTATCGATGGAGAAACGTATTATTGGACGGTCATTCCAAGAATTGGTACATACAAAGGTATGTGCGGTTCTGGTATCTGGTCGTTCATAGTTGATATTCCTCTTCCTCAAGTTAAATTAACATCTCCCGAGAATGGTTCAATAGTGCCATCGATCAAACCCACCTTATCTTGGTCGGTCAAGTACGAAGGCAGCGAAATTTTATCATACGATGTATACCTGGATACAAACGATCCTCCAGTAGAATACGAGAAATGCCCGAACACATATTTTTTACCCCAAAGCACTCTTGAAGATAATAAAACATACTACTGGAAGATTGTGCCGTGGGCGGGAAATGTGAGAGGTCCAGAATCCGAAATATGGTCGTTTACGGTCAATAGAGATTACACACCGCGGATCGAGCTCAAACTAACAGTTAATCCGCCGTATCTCGAGCAGGTACCCGGTGATGTGGTATCCGTTCAAGCAATTGTTTATAATCTTGGCGAGTTGACGGATACGATCTCGTTGAGCGTAGACGTTCCGGCGGATGCAGATATAAGTGCAATAGTGAACGAGCCCGGCACAATGGATGCGATCCCGGATGGTATTGCGGAGTTCAATATTACGGTAACGATTGCAGAAGCTGCAAAAAAAGGCGAAGTAGTATTAACAGTCAAGGCAGTCTCCGGGAAGGCTGACGAGTATGATCTGGTCGTCGAGGAAAAAGCAGAATTGACCGTGAAGATATTTGGAATAGATAAACCGGAGACCGATAAATCCTCGACTTTGTTCACATTTTTGAACATTTTATTCATTATCATTATAATCATAATTATTCTAGTATTGGTAATCCTTGTTAATAACCGAAGGAAGCGTGAAGACAAAAAATCAACGAAAGAGACGGTAAGTGTAAAGCCCGGTGAGCTTACCACGGCAGTGATTTCCATGGGTCAGGCACCGACGGTCGCCCAGCTACACGGTTCGTCAGCAGCTAATATTGCTCAGGAACTACCAACCACGACTTCCACAGCACCGGTATTAGCAAGTTCACCCTCGGCTGCTCAGGCACCGGCTTCGCAACAAATGCCCGAGGTTGCAAGGCTGCCGCAGTTGCCGCCTGCACAAAGTAAAATAACGGAACCGGAGGGGGAGGAGACTGTACCGGAACCCACAATTGCAACTACCACGTTTACATAATGAAAATGCCCGAGAATTTACATATGACCAAGTCTTTTCGGGATTCAGCTATACAAAATATCCTAACAAAATTAAAAGTTATTTTAACAACTTTGCTATATGTTTTGGCGTATAGTTAGTTCCACCGTCTACATCTATATGGACATGATCTTTATTAATAGAGAATTTCACGACCGCTAGTCAATAGTCTGGTGGAATTCTCTCTTTAAATATTTCGGTAAATATTTAAATGAGTTACTAAGAAATATTAATCTTTGCGAAAGCTTTAAGTACTAGAATTAGTTATATATTGATCTCACCAAAATTATTGTTGGGAAGGAGATAATAAATTAATGAAATATATTGGAAAAATAGATGATATTATTTTCAATGGAAAATTTATCGTAAGAACCACTTTTAAACCCAAGATTGGTGCAAAGGTTATAAATAAACATAAACAAGAACTCGGAATAATTACTCAGATTATCGGTCCCGTTAAAAAACCATACATTACAATAAAACCTGTAAAGGATTTAAAATCATCTTTTAATTTGATCGGAACCGATGTTTATACACTTTAATTTCAAGATAATAGTATTGGAGCGTGATTTAGTGGAGGATAAAAAGAAGAAAGAAGAAAAAGTTGATGAATTTAATAGATGCCCAGAATGTGATAGTTCACACTTGGTTCGTGATTATGAACGTGGGGAGTTAGTGTGTGAGGAATGTGGGTTGATACTAGACGAGCAATTCATTGATCAGGGTCCGGAATGGCGAGCATTCGATGCCGAGCAAGGTGAAAAACGCGCACGCACGGGTGCACCGATGACCTATACCATCCATGATAAAGGATTATCCACAGAGATCGGTTGGAAAAACAAAGATTCATATGGTAAAAGCATTCCAACGCGTAATCGAGCACAATTATATAGATTAAGAAAATGGCAGCGAAGAATCCGTGTATCAAATGCTACTGAGCGCAATCTTGCTTTTGCATTGAGCGAACTCGACCGGATGGCATCGGGTATGGGCTTGCCAAGAAATGTCCGAGAGACTGCAGCTATGATTTATAGAAAGGCGGTAACCAAAAATTTGATTCGGGGAAGAAGTATAGAAGGAGTGGTTGCAGCGTCATTGTACGCTGCCTGTAGGCAATGTAATGTTCCGAGAACACTCGATGAGATTGCCAGTGCTTCACGCGTAGGTAGAAAAGAGATTGGACGTACTTATCGCTTTATGACCCGCGAACTAAAATTGAAACTCATGCCAACCTCACCGCAAGATTATATATCACGATTCTGCAGTGAATTAAAGCTAAGCGGAGAAGTTCAGAGTAAAACCGCAGAGATCTTAAAAATGGCGGATGATAAAGAGTTAACCTCTGGACGCGGTCCTACCGGTGTCTCTGCCGCGGCAATATACATAGCTTCGATCCTATGCAATGAACGCCGTACACAACGCGAGGTTGCCGATATTGCGGGTGTTACTGAGGTTACAATTAGAAATAGATATAAAGAATTAACCGAAAAATTAGACATTGAGATTGCTTTGTAATATTTGTAATTACCATCTCTATTATCTTTCACTCAACTGATCAAAGCAGGGGTTTAGATGCCAGATGGGGTAAAGATTAATCTGGAAAAGGATTTAATCGTACTATTAGACAAACATAGAGGAGATCTATCCAGAGATGAGTTTATTAATAGAATTTTAGATGAACACCTTAAGAATGAAGGTAGGATAAATTTTTCAAAGTATGAAACAACGGATACGGATAATGATCGGGATGCATTTTTAACCGATTTCAAGGACTTTGCTGATAATATTTATAACCGTTTGGATAAATTGGAGGACATATTAAATAGCCAGGCATTAATGCAAGGTGCAGGGGGTACTGAGGATTATAAGCCAAATTCCGATAATTATCCGATTAATGAGGATACCGATAAAGAGTCGATAACTTTCGAGGTCGATGAATCTGATGATGATAATTTTGATCTTGAGGATTCTCCTTCGGAATACATATCTGAAACCCCATATCCCGGTGATTTCGAATATGGCTGTCCGTTCTGTAGTGCAACTATTTCAAAAGATGCTGCCACCTGCCCCAATTGCGGAAATAATCTGGATGATATAAAAGACGAGGAAGAATATGAGGCAATAATTGTTGACCCTTTACCCGAGCAATATTCAGATACTAGAGATTACGACCCCAGACCAAAATATATAAAACCGCAAAGTCCCAGAGAACGTTCACCATCATGGTCTGAAGATACATATACCCCCTCACATTTAGTTCCAAAGAGCATATGTGATCTTTGTGGTGGGAAAATGGACTATATTGAAGAATATAAAAGATGGTACTGCTACAATTGTAAAAAATATGCTGGCAGCATTATATCACCCTCGGTTTCACCATCAAAACCGTACGAGGAACCACCATACTCATCAAAGGCGCCCCCCAGGGTAAAAGAGCCGCGACAGGGCATGCCGCATAAGAGACCACACCCACGTAAGCATAAACCTCTTAGAGATTATCCGAAATACCGTAGTTAGGTCGAATACGCAGCCTCTTCAAGCTCGCCTTCCGTGGGGAACCGTGGTATCACGGTTGCCGCTACCGGTATGACAGTTTTATCCCCAAGCTGATAAGTGCCTTTTTCGAAATCCTTTTGTTCATCATGAACATGATGACGTGGTAATGAATATATGTTCAAGCCCGTACCGATTTTTTTATACTTCCTGCGAACATAAGCTAACCCCATCTGGTAGCCTTCGATACTGACGCAGCTCGTGACATTACCAATGAACTCACCACGATCATTTGCAACCGGATCATGGGTCTTGACAACTTTTACACCTTTTTCATTCATCTTGAACCGAACGATCTCCATTTTACGCTCTTGAGCTAGTTTTAA
>CBFDAW010000382.1:0-4110 GCA_965602865.1 uncultured Thermoplasmata archaeon | reverse complement strand
CCATATCTGGCACCGTTCAAGACACCTTTTGGGACCGTAACGTTTGCGTTCCGCGGAAAAACTAAAAAAGAGAAATTAGTAGCGGTGCAATACTTTGACGAACCCAAATGGCGGATACTTGGTATTTTAGACATTGTCAAGAAAAAAAAGTTACATGTATACTCCACAAAGCAAGGTATGATATGCACTGGTCGTGTGCCCGAGCCGCCCTCGGGTTTTGTTAGGGAAACCATTGAAAAATTAAGCCCTCACTTAAAATCTAAAAAAGGAGCATATACTTGCCCGCACCTTGATCCGATTATCGTTTCGAAGGGGGAGCAAAAAGGTGTTCCATATCTTGAGATCCAATGGCACTCGGCTGATGTGATAATCGCGATTTGCGAACGGTGTGTTAAAAAGAGTAAGGAGCATACATTTGGTCTTTTGACACAGTATATCGCGGATAAAAAATTAATTGAGGACTTTAGCATCAATGTAATTGGTCAGCCCAAATGTGCTGATAAATGTAGTAAGTGTGAGGTAGATGACCCACCAGAGATGTCAAATGACCTGCTGAACCGATATCAATTAGGTGAAATCTCAGATGTCGATTTACTCTCCAAACATCTTGAGGCGCTGCGGGACAGCTATAAATATCTGGGGACAAAGATCTATATCATGGATTACCATTGCTACGGGTCCAATCTAAAAGCATTCATTAAAACTTTAAAACCGTCAAAACTTGAGCGTAGAGCACTTTGGGCAATGCTGAAAAAGGTGGAGGATTCTGTAATATTTGGTAAAGCCACACCTAGTAAAGTTCTGGGTCATTACTGGCAGGACCTCGGTAAAACCGCGATATTCGCCATTACACAAGATAATAAACTGGCAAAGAATATTTTTAAAAAGTATGATATTAACAAAATCAAAGCGTCCGAGATACTAAAAGAAGCAGATGTGGAAATTAAAAAGAAAACCATTATTTCATTACTACCTAAATATACCAAATTACCGCAGATCGCTGAGTTTGCCGATTCTGTCGCCAGAATTTATCTGACCAAGGGTATTGATGAGAGCGTACGAGCCATTGATAAATATAAAGGCGGCGATACCAAGGTTAAAGCCGTGGCGTATGCATTTTTACTTGCACTGAACCGTGGGGAAGGAAAGAAATGGCAATATACACAAACCGAACATGATTTTGCACAATATTTGAAAGACGCTGCTAATAAATTAATACAGGCCGACCCTTTAGAGTACCATGAAGCATTACAGAATCTATTGAGTGCCACGGGGTCTACGGAAAAGATCGACAAGAGCTGATGATCGATGATCCTTCCTCAACGAGAATTCTTATTATAAATGGATAAGCCTAAAATCTTAAAGGAAATGGCTAATAACCCAACTATGATGATTTCAATAGCGGCGAACTCGAACCCGGGTAAAAAACCCGAATCGTTATCGGTTGTTGAAGCTCGGGGTAGCACAGTGATGGTGATAATCTTCTCGGTAGTGGATAGTGTTTCTCCCATGCTCTCGCTATAGTCCGAGACCTTTATTACAATTTGAAACTCACCGTCATTCTCAGGTGCAGTCCAGGTTACTTCATTATCGAGTTCCGACTCCTGACCGGTTATTTTGCCTTTTGAGCTGATGAATTCATAAACGAGTTTATCCTGGTCCGGATCAGAAGCATGAACGGTAATGGTCGTTGATCTACCACACTTGACCGCTGCCGGTTGGATTGAGACATTGAGTATCACCGGTTGACGGTTTTTAAATACATGTACCATCACCGTCATGGTATTCGAGAATGAATCCCCATCACTCGCATAGGCTGAGAGATTATAATATCCAACTTCCGCGGGTGCTTCCCAAATTGCTTTATTATCCTCGATCTCGACGAGCGTGCCAGCAGGATATGTGAAACTAAACTCCAGAAAGTCGTTATCCTCATCATGCCCTTCCACTAAAATAGTGACTTGTCCGCCTGCTTCCACAGAGGCAGGGATTGCTGTTATGTCTGAGATAACCGGTGGGTGATTTGTGATATCAACGGGCGGGATTTTGTACATATAAATATCCCCATTATCCACTGCTGTTTGCGTTACCCTGCCGTCTTTGTCGTTTCGAAAATCCAACCAAACCACGGTTTTACCGTTAATATCGGGAAATTCCTGGTTCGACGGTTGATAGGTTATTTGGCCGGTTGTGGAGGTCGTCAGATCATAATAATAAATTTCCCTTTGATTGTCTACCAGCTTTTCGTAGACTACATAGTTACCGTAAATTCTCGGTAGGCTTTCTTCTTCAGGCGCTGTAACTAATGGTATTTCAGTATTATTGTTTAAATTGTATAAATAAATATCCGAGTTACCGTTCCTGTAGTCCTGGTAGACCACTAAATGGTCGTATATTGCGGGGTTATGCTGTTTTTCAGGGTTGGTCACTAGCGGTTGTTCGGCAGGGTCCGCGGGTGGGTTGACCTTGAATTTATTCAAGTCATCATCACGATAGTTAGGTATGCCGTCTGAATCCGAATCCATAGAAAGGTCGTACAAATATATATCCGCATTCCCGTTCCGCCGATCGGTCCAGACTACATAATCACCATAAATATCAGCATCGATTTGTTCGCCATCGGATACCGTTAATGGGTAGACTTCGGTTGTATCTATATCATGAATGTAAATATCATTATCATGCCTAGAAGGATCTTGGATCGCCCGGCGGACATCTTCCCAGACTATGAAGTTCTCATAAATCGCCGGGTTATTTTGATTATCCTTATGATTAGTAATGCGAATTTCAGTTCCCGTGGTAAGATCATAACCATATATTTCCCAGTTATCCAAACCATGTCGGTTGTCTTCCCAGGCTAGCCAGGTACCATATATGTCAGGTCTAACCTGTTTCCTGGTATCAGTGCAAATAGCTCTCTCTTGGTGCGTTGATAGGTCATATAAATAAATATCAGAATTTGTTCCACTGCCGTTATCATTTCGGTAATCGGTCCAAATCACATAATTATCATAGATAACAGGCTCAAGTTGGTGGTTGAGGTTATTGGTAACGGGTATTACGCCCTCTCCTTCGCCAGTAGTAAATGAAAAAAGGAGTACTGGAAGTATCAACATTATGAGTAATAAAAGAATAAATTCCGTTGCTATCGCTTGCAACCAGAGCCAATTGCAAATATTATCTCTTTGTTTAATTACCACGCTCATGGCTCTCGACCCCTTTGGGATGTATATACATTGTTGTTTACCTTTAAAATATTTATGTTAAAAATAGAAAAATCCTACGCCAAAATAAAAAATGTTTTGTAAACAATATACTAACAAACGCTTTTTTAATTAAGGAACGGATACCTGAACTTTCAAAGTTGGGGGTTAGAATTCTGATCAAAATCATTGAATCGTTTTCAGAATTCTAAGCTTCAGCAATTTTCTTCGAAAATAATTTCGAGCTAATAATTCTTCCTTGCCTAATAAAGAATGATATTAACCTTTGTAAATATTTTTTCTATGCCCCAATCTTAATATAATAATTTTATTATTCCAGATTGATCTTAGTTATTTATCATGTCCAAACTTTTTATTTACTTAAATCTATAATTAATTCCTTTTCAGAATTAATAGTCCAGTTAGCGATTTCACCCTCACGTAATTTAATAAACTTAGCCAATTTATGTGGAATCGAAATAGTAAAACTTTTTCCTACTTTTCTTACTTTCACTGAGAACTCTTTTTATATTATAGCAACCCATTTTTCGAGATATCTTTTTTGTAATTCAGAGTAATGATAATATGCCCAATCATTATCCTGCCAATATCTTTTAGAGATGCTCATAATAATACCATTTTCATAGAGTTTATTAGACTATTTAATCTTTTATGAGACTAATGTACAATATTTCTATTGTAAAATATGTTATAGAACTACATTCTGCAGATACACGCCGCTCTTCTGCAACTCTATGCGCGTAAGCTTGAAGAAAAGGGATGTGCTGGGGTAATTATAATAAAAATATTATTCATCTAATCTTTTTTTTCTAACCATTTATTAAGGTAATCTTTTATAGCTTGTTGCACGAATGCAAAGTAAGCATTATATCAATTTGATGAATGA
>CBFDAW010000381.1:0-4123 GCA_965602865.1 uncultured Thermoplasmata archaeon | reverse complement strand
TGGATAAAATAGAAAATAGAAAATAAGCGGAGAAATTGGTCTAATGCGATTGATTGGGATTGCAGACACAACATTTGCTCGGTATGATATGGCAAAGAGTGCCATTAACCAGTTGAGCGAGCTTGGTATAGGATTTAAGATCATTAGATATACCGTGCCTGGTGTCAAGGACCTACCCATTGCGTGTAAAAAATTGATAGAAGAGAAGAAATGTGATATAGCAATGGCTCTTGGCATGCCCGGTGCAAAAGAGATAGATAAAATGTGCGCCCATGAAGCCTCCCAAGGGCTAATTTCCGTTCAATTGATGACGAATAAACATGTAATCGAGGTCTTCGTGCATGAGGACGAAGCAAAGGACGAGAAAGAGCTTGCTTGGTTAGCGGACCAGCGCACTCGCGAGCATGCAATTAACGCTTATGACTTATTATTTAATCCCGAGCACCTGATTAGGCAAGCGGGTAAGGGCTTACGGCAAGGATTCAAAGATGCCGGACCGGTTTGAGAATGATACTAAGTAGTTAATAATAAAAAATCGAATCTAAAATATAATGAAAGGTGATATTGATGAGCGACGAGATTATAAAGATTGGAATTGTCGGATCAGAGTTCAATTATGACATTGTCATGGAGATGATCTCTTTAGCAAAGGATCATGCAAAATTTCTTGGCGCTGAGGTTACGCAAGTGGTAAAAGTACCGGGTGTTTATGACATGCCACTTGCAGTGAAACGCTTGTTGAACCGCGACGATATCGATGCTGTGGTCACACTTGGTGCGGTCATCGAAGGTGAGACCGAGCATGACGAGGTCGTGATCCAGCATGCTGCACGGAAAATCACAGATCTAGCTCTTGAATTTAATAAACCGGTTGGATTAGGTATAACCGGTCCTGGCATGACACGATTACAGGCAAGTGCACGTATCGAGCGCGCAAAAGCTGCAGTTGAGAGTGTTGTGAAAATGCATAAACGGTTGAATGAATTATAAATTATTCTTTCTATTATCCAAAGACTTGCGATTTCTGGTCACGCCGGGGTTCCTATGTGGCGCAAATCTCACCATTCCAAATCCAAGGTCAGAGCTTTTACCAAAAAACCGGTTTACATAGGTAGTTTTTTCTGCGGTTAGATGAAATCACCAATTAATTTAAACCCTCAAAATCCATTATCCAAATTAATGATCAAAAAGAAAGAATACAGCATTCCAAAATCACACCCAAGATATGACTCCCTGCACTTACGTGAGGCGATCGCCAATGGTGTGGAAAATGGTCTAACCGCACCCGAGGGGCTAATCGCTCACGGCCGCGGCGAGGCTTTTGATTATTTATTGGGTGAGTGCACATTAGAACCGGCGGCGGAGGCAATTTCCGCAGCGGCGGCAGCGCTTGTGCTGGCAAAACAACCCGTTTTATCGGTGAACGGTAATATTGCGGCATTGACACCAAAGCAAATCATCGAACTCAGCAACACCATACCTGCTAAAATCGAGGTAAATATTTTCCATTTCTCGCAAGAGCGATTTACAAAGATAATCCGGAAATTTACTGAGTTAGGCGCAAAAGAAGTACTGGGTCTAAATAGGGATAAACTACTCCCCGGCTTGGACCATGCACGAGCAGCGTGCACAGAGGAAGGGATTTACAACGCCGATGTAGTTTTGGTACCGTTAGAAGATGGTGACCGTGCAGAGGCACTACGGAAAATGGGTAAAGAAGTAATCACCATAGACCTCAATCCGTTATCACGAACCTCACGGGTGAGTAGCATCACTATCGTGGATAATATTGTGCGTGCTTTACCGAGATTAATACTGGATGTTTCAAAGTTCAAAACCTACGATAGCACTGAGCTTGAGAAGATCAAAGGTTCTTTTAATAATTCAAAAAATTTGAAAGAGATATTGAAGATTATAAATGACCGGCTAACCGCTTTGGAATTTCAATCTGGTAAATAATCCCAAATCATGATTATAACAAGAATGATCGAGATGGTTCCTAAAAATGCAAAGAACTGAGTCCTTTGGCGGTTGTGCCAGAAGTATTTTGAGATCATGGTCATGGGCATGCAAAATATTGCTAAGAAAATCAGAACATAGACCATGATAAAATACAGCTCCCCGGGCATTATTTTACACCTATTTATAAAGTATTTAAAATGAATAAAATTACTTAATTTATCTGAAATTATGAATAATTTTAAATACTAATTAGTTGTTTATAACATGATGGCTTAATTAGTTAGGAGGTTTAATCAAATGACTGAAATTGAAAGTAAAATCGAAAATATCATAAGAGGAATAGAATCTAGTGGTTCTAAAAGAGGAAACGAATATAAATCACTATCGAAAGAAATTGAGAAAGTTTTATTGGAATATGCAGAATTTCATACTAAACGGAATAAAGGTAAATTGAGTCGGCAAGTTGTTTTGTTTGGTAGATTGAGAAAAGTGTTTTCGGAAGAAATTAAAATCAAATCAATCGACAATTTAACTGGAGAGGACTTGATTAATTGGTTGGATGATTTGATTAATAACAAAAAAATGAAACTAACCACTATCAAACTAAGAAAATTGGATATGAACCTATTTATTAAATGGTACTTTAAGAATTATAAAAAATATAAAAATTACAGTGAATATTATATACCACTAAAAGACACCTTAGATGAAGTGAACCTAAAAGAACAAACGACTAAATATCATGGTAATGAGGACGAAATTAAGCGAATTACATGGGCTCAGGTTAATGAATTAACCAATTATTGTGATACCAGGGATAAGGCATTACTTGAGTTTTTATTGAACACCGGCTATCGGGTTTCTGAATGTCTAAGTATCAATGTAAATGACATCAAAGTAATTGAAACCGGCGAAGGCAAGTTTTTATACATAAAAAAGGAAGATAGTAAACTTAGATCAAGTATTGAGTTATTCAAGTGTAAAAATTCATTAATCAATTGGTTAAGTGTCCATCCATGTATGGCTGAAAATGATATCATAGATTTGAAACAAAGAAAATTTCCATTGAAAAATAAAAGCCCGTTGTGGTGTACATCTACGGGAGTTAGAATAAAACCTGTTACTGTTTGGACACAACTAAGAAAACTTGGTGATAAAGCCAAATACCAAGATGCTATTCATCCCCATGTATTTCGTCATGGTTTTGGGTTTTGGCGAAAGTTTTTAGGCATTCCGATTGAGCAAATTAAAACCGAAATGGGTCACAGATCGATTGAAACCACTTCAAATGTCTATGGCAAAGCGACAGTTGAAGATTACATATTAAAGGGTCGTGGTGGAGAAGTTCTTACAGACAAAGAAAATGATAAAGATTTAAAAACGCTTCAGTATTGTTTAAATTGTGGCGAGGAAAGTGCCAGTTATTATAAATTATGCCCTTCATGTGGTACAGCTTTAAATGAAGAAGGTAGAAAACTCGAAGAAGAGCGAATGAAACCACTAACAGATAAGATTGAAACTTTCATAGCAAAAGCCTCAGTATGCCCGGTTTGTGAATCTCCAAATCTCGAAAATTCTGATTTTTGCAACAAATGTGGAACGGCATTAAATTCAGAAACCAAAATGTTTGAATCCTATCAAAAGAAAACTGAGCGTCAGAGCATTGAGATTAAACAACTAACAACAAAAGTGGAAGATTTAATGAACCTCATCAAGGAGAAGGAGTTGATTAAGTGAGACACAAATGCCGGAGTTGTTTTAAAATGTTCGACCAAAAAGATATGGTCAAGACATATAAAATGTGGTTCTGCAAAAGTTGTGCGGATGCATATTCAAAGGCACTAACAAAAGAAGGGTAGTGTAAAACGCCCACAAACAACATTTAAAGAGGGTTCATTACAAATTATTTATTTGATTCGAATTGGTATTATATTTGGTTCTCCGCCTATAAATAACGTAAGACTATTTATTTCATCATAGATTTTACGAACTATTTCTTCGACTTCTTCTAATTCTGAGTTTTTATTATATCCAGAATTAATAATTATTTGTTCGGTTTTAGTATCACCTAAAGGAGAAAAAGCAACATAACCATCTATATTTTCTTCTTCAGATTCACCCATATCTTTAAGAAACCGCCCGTAGGGTGTTTAATTGAGAT
>CBFDAW010000380.1:0-4152 GCA_965602865.1 uncultured Thermoplasmata archaeon | reverse complement strand
ATCCCAGTTCAAGCACCTCCTATTGCGTTGCGGCTTAACGTGAATAGCTCTTTAAGCTGGTCCGTTCCCATCTCAGTGATCCAGGTCTCGCCGGTACCTATGATACTATCAGCAAGTTCTTTCTTTTGTTCTATCATTTGATCGATGCGTTCTTCCAACGTGCCAAGACAAACGAATTTATGTACCAGTACATTTCGTTTCTGCCCGATACGGTATGCCCTATCCGTAGCCTGGTTCTCTACTGCCGGGTTCCACCAACGGTCAAAGTGGAAGACGCGGTTGGCAGCTGTCAAGTTCAGGCCTAAGCCACCTGCCTTAAGGGATAGTAAGAAGATCGGTGGTCCGTGGCGCTCCTCCTGGAATCGCCGTACCATTTCATCGCGCTGTTTTTTGGTCGTACTGCCTTGCAAGAACTGTACTTCGCAGCCAAGTTGATCTTGTAAATGCATGCGCAACATACTACCCATCTCTGCAAATTGCGTGAAGATCAATGCTTTATCGCCTTCCGCCAATGCCTCTTTGAGCATCTCTACTAAGCGCTCGAGTTTGCCTGAGCGCTCGCCCAGTTTTGAGCTATCATGAAGAAATTGAGCCGGATGGTTACATATTTGTTTGAGCTTCATTAATGTTGCAACGATCAGGCCTTTGCGTTTCATACCATCTACGCTTTTGATCTTATCCAGCATCTCCTTGACCACTGCTTCGTATAATGTCGCCTGTTCGCTGGTTAGATTACAATATACCTTCATCTCGTTCTTTTCAGGAAGGTCCTTGATGATCGATTTATCAGTTTTCAACCTGCGAAGGACAAACGGCTGGACTAGGCCGCGTAATGTCTCCTTTCGATCTTGGTTGCGATATTTTTCAATCGGAATAGCAAAACCCTTATGGAACTCCTTGGTCGGACCTAAATAACTGGGATTAAGAAATTCCATGATCGACCACAGTTCCGAGAGTCGGTTCTCAACGGGTGTACCTGTTAGTGCGACTTTATACTGACTCTTGAGCCGTCGAATTGCCTGGGTCTGCTTGGCAAATTGGTTCTTAATATTCTGAGCTTCATCCAGTACGATGTTCCCCCAATCGATTTTTGAAATAAGAGCCTCATCACGGTTTGCCAGTGCATAAGTGGTTATCACTACATCATGGTGTTTAACTTCTTTTTTAAAGGCACGTCCGGTCAATCGTGTACCACCATGATGGGCTAATACCGTCAGTGACGGCCCGAAACGTTCCAGTTCTTTACACCAGTTTCCCAGCACGGACATGGGACATATAATAAGCGTGGGTTTTGGTTTTGATTTTAGTTTAGCCTTACCCTTTCTACCCTTTTTTCCCTTGTTATTGGTACGCTCGCACAATAATAGCGCTATGAGCTGTATGGTCTTACCAAGGCCCATGTCATCCGCCAGACATGCCCCCAAACCAAACTGCTTAAGGAAAGCGAGCCACGCCAAGCCTTTCTTCTGGTACGGTCGAAGCGCTCCTGAGAAAGTTGTTGGTGTACGAATACTTTGTACCTTGACATTACCCCTGAATTTATCTAAAAAGTCTTTTACTTCACCTTCACCTTTTAGGTCAAGCACCGGAAGTCCGGTTTGCGACATCTCGAACCCCAGACCGGTTCGGAGCGCATCTTTCAGTGTCATCTCCTGCGTATTTTCCTGTTTTTTGAAGAATGAAATCGCTTTTTCAATTTCATCAGGTCTAAGCTCCACCCACTGGTCGCGTACCCTGACCAACGGCACCTTCAGCTTTGCCAAGTGCTCAAATTCCGATTGCGATAGCGTCTTATTACCGATAGCAATCTGCCAATCATAGGCTACGATCCCATCCAACCCGAATAGTCCCGACTTCTCCTTCTGCTCTTGTTTCGATTTCAGGTTCAATTGTACACCTATTCGTGCGGTTGGTTTTTGCCACCACTTTGGAAGTAGTACACCGAAACCACTCTGCTCAAGCAGTGGAGCGCTTTCCCGTAGGAATGCATACGCCTGGTCAGTGCCGAGGATAAGCCCGTCCGGATGCGCTGTTCTTAAACTCTCTTCGATTGCTGGTAACAACCCGGCTGCCTTACCAAGGTCACATAAAAATCGCTCTTGCGGGTTATCGAACTTACGGTTCAGGAAGGTCAGTGTGTCTGATCGCACCTCCCAAACCCTATTTGCCGGCACAAGCAGGCTTGGGTCGTCGTTTGCCTGTAGATAATAACCCAGCGACCAATCATTTCCCTGCTGTATTTCGTTCTCCTCGGTCGGTGGTTCGAGTCGGAAACAGGTGCGAAACGGTGCATTGGGATCCGCAAGCCGTACCTGGTCAAGCCAAGAATATATCTTTTTGGAAAACGTCTTGAGCTCTTTTTTCGAAGCGTTAATGACAGGTTCATCAGATGAAAGTGCATTCAGCCATAGTTCCGGAATAGAACCTTTTTTAGATTTAGTTTTACGGCTGCGTTGCGATGGTTTGAACTTACTAGTTGATAAGCTTTTGCGAATAAAACCGTCAATAGTTTGGTTCAGGAAATACAGCACCAAATCTTGAGGTGACTGTTGGTTATCCTCATTAATGAGCATTGCGCCGTGGCAAATAGGCGGCATAGCTTTTACTAATGTATGCATACGTTCGGAGTTCTCTTTCGAGAGCCACACCTCCCAGGAACCCGTGTAAATAGAAGACCCATCCACCCGGTCATTATTTATTGATGGTATGAAACACTGCTTGGTAATTAGTTCAAGTGCGAACTTAGCCAGCTCGCACCAGAACCGTAATGCATCACCAAATACGATGCCATGCGGCGGCGTGCTCGGCAAAGAAATAAGAAGGTCCAGGGTGGTAGGTGGATCAAAGGTAAGTGTTTCGATGGACCACGGCTGCAGCCCGGTGGGTTTATCATTACCGATCTCATCCGAGACCAGCTGCGGTGAGTGCAGCGGGCCTTTTGCTGAGCTGGGTAGCGAGAGTGTCAATTTTCCGGTATCCGCATTTTCGGCAATGGATGTTCCCAGAAGCTTAGCCGTAATCTCTCTAAGTGCATCATGAGATAAAGCGAATGGATGCTGCTGCGGTTTTTGCATCGCGGGTGTTTTCGGTGGTCGACCCCGCCGTTTACGTATTTTGGTTTTGGTTTCGATTATCGTGCGTGGTGACTCGGCAAATACATGAAGTACACCAGTTATTCGGTTTTCCCAGAGTGCATGCAGTACTATCAAGAGTTCTCCCCTTCGATAAAAAAATGCTTCGTAAAGTAAATAATGATTATCGCATTTTTTTATTAATATTCAAATATTTTACATTAAAGATAAAATCGACTGGTTGCATTGAAATTCCAATAAATGTTATAAGAAGATGATTGGAATTTAACACCTATATATAATATTTATTATATTATTTCTTCGAAACTTTTCTCAACTCTTTTAATAGTTCTGAACTTGACAATACAAAACCTGATATACTAGGGCGTATATACATCTATGTAATGAAAGCTATTACTGTAAGGGTACCTGATTCAATGCGAGAAGAAATGCAAGCATCTAAGGATATTAATTGGTCCAGGGAAATTCGCCTTTCAATCGAGAAAAGACTGAAGCAGAAGAAAATGAAATCTGCATGTGAGATTCAAGATACACTCAGGAAAAAAGCTAGTGGCAAATGGTCCGGTGTTAAGGAGATCAGAAAATGGCGGGAGAAGAGGTAACGAAGATAGTAATAGACGCCTCTGTTGCGGTTAAATGGTTTAATCCCGAAGAGTTATCTTCCGAAGCTTTGGAATTAAGAGATATGCATGTAAATGCTCAAGTTCATATTTTTGCACCTGACCTACTTTTGTATGAAGTGATTAATGCGATAAAATGGAATTCCGAATTTAATAAAAATGATGTATCGAAAGCGGCTGGATCGTTAGAAGATCTAATGATCACATATAAAGAGATACTCCCGGTTGCGGCTGTAGATATTGCATATAATTATAATTTAACCATATATGATTCATCATATATTGCATTAGCAAGAAAACTCGATACCATATTAATCACAGCAGATGATAAATTAAGAAAAGCCGCAGATCAAGAGAATTGTATAATTGCACTTGATAAATACATCAATTGAGGCTGACTAACAATCAATAAACAGCATCCTATGAATTTTTCATTATAC
>CBFDAW010000379.1:0-4158 GCA_965602865.1 uncultured Thermoplasmata archaeon | reverse complement strand
CGGGCTCAGAACAAACCACAATGGATATGATCTCGGTTAAGATCACCTCACCGGAAGATAATCATAAGATAACACCAAACGAGTCTATTATCATAATCGAAGGTACAGCATCTACTTCTATAGCGGGCGATTATATAGAAGAGGTTCTAATGTTAATCCCTACGGGGGAATCTCCAGATTCCGGAGGTGGAGGATACGATGAAATGTTCATGGATTATACAACGGTGCCGACGAAACCAACGGGAGCAAACGGCTCGTATGAGAAATGGCGCTACGAGATACCCGAGAATCCACTTAACAATCCCAATAAGGAAGACCAACCACCATTAGATGTGCCAATACCTTTATATGCCCGTGCGTTCGATGATAAGGGTGGTTGGAATCAGGCGAAGATCAATATTATATTTACCGAGAGTGCCGGAACCACGACACGTGGCTCTCGTGCCACAGAGGACACTTCAAGTTCAGGTAATGAATATGAAGAGGATCCCGTGGATGAAATGCCTGACTGGATTAATAATTTCTATGATTCACCACCGTCATTTGACAGTTATTACGGTTCTCCAACCAACTCAGAGCTCGAAGTTACGATAAAAGCAGAAGAACTCATCAAGAGCGAACGGCTGGTGGGTAGATGCGGTGACGATGTTAACAAGATAAGCTTGTACATGTCGTTCTTCATGGAGGGCTATATCGAATGGAACGGCAAAACCTATCCCAATGGTGCTTGGACTAACTGGGCAAATATCAATAATGTAGAAGAGTTCGGCACGATTACGGATGTAGTGATAAAAGACGATGGAACCTGGGAATGGTTGCCGCCTAATGATGATGATAATACTCGATATTCCAGGGGAGAAGATGATGACGAAGATGATGGGCCTGATGCGATAAAAATCGCTGCGGTTGCCTACGATGCCAATGGTAATTATAATTATGCGGTTGCTGATGAGCTCAAGCTCCCGAAGGAAGAAAAACACCGTGAAGGTGAGGGTGAAGCTTGGACATGTGTCGACTTCATAGTTGGGGAGTCTGGATTTATCTTTGCAAAGGCATATATCACAGCCGACGACGCCGATGGTAAAATGGACGATGTGGAGATCAAGGTATTCGATGCAGAGATGAATCCCATTTCTGGTGCGGAGATTTATATCTGGGATACATATATCGGTGAATCCGATGATGAGGGCAGCATTAATAGCCACGATGAGATGTCGGGCTTGGATGATGGTTATTACCCCGTAGATGTACTTTACCATGCAGTATTTCAGTGTCCGAAATGCGGTGAGGAATTTGAAAAGGCGCTAGGTGAAGGTGATACTTGTCCGAGTTGTGATCATCCAATGAGCAAGTTTGATTTACAGATCTTCCGGGCGAAAACAGAGTTTGTGATAGGTTCTAGTACGATGTTCATCAAAGTTAATGCATATGTTAAGGATATTGATAGTGATGGTCGGGCAGATGATGTAGCGATCAAAGTTTCGGACTTAAACAACGAGCCGATTATAAACGCAAAAGTGTTTATCGATGACAAATATATTGGAAGAACGAATGATGATGGATACATCAAGGAATATAATTTGTATGCGGGTCGTCACACGGTTGATGTTATGACCGAAGATTGGTATACAGGTTTTACTGATTTCTTCTCGGAAGGGTCCGGTGAGTCGTATATATATGCCGAGGCATTCGTGATGAACATGGTTTCTATAGGTATCTCATCACCCAAAAAGAATGATGTATTGATTTATGTTTATGATAAACACGGTACACCATTACGAGATGCTGAAGTATATTTCAACGGTATCTACCAAGGTCAAACAACCATCCAGGGTTTCTTATCCATGTTCGATCAACCAGAGGGGTGGTACGCGGTTGACGTGTTCTGGTTCGATGATATCAAGCATAAGGAATACCATGGTTATACTGAGTTTAAATCCGAAGGTAACGGGGACAATTATGTTTTTAGTGATAATGTAGTGGATGACGAGGACGAGAACGGTTATGCCGACGATGCGATCATCGTAGTGTATGATGCAAATGGTGACCCGGTTGAGAATGCACGCGTTATTATTGATGGTGAGCATAAAGGTAACACCTCAGAACAAGGTGGAACAAGGGGAAGTAGGGGGTTCGGTAATCTAGGCTCCCGAGCCACGAACTTTGAGGCAGAGGACCTGTCCGCAGGCTGGCATACTTTAACTGTGGAATATGATGAGGAAGACTCAATTACCGGTGATTTGAATACGATCTCAAGCACACGAGTTGTAAAATCAGATGGTAAAGGAGAGGACTACATATATGCTAATGCATTCGTAACAGATGGTGATAACGATGGACAAAAGAATGATGTTAAAATCATTGCTTCGGATAATTCTGGTTCTCCAATTGCCGGCGCAACCATAACCTTGAATAGTGAAATCTTTACGACAGACATAAGTGGTATGTTTACGATCCACGATCTAGCCGAAGGTAGACACAGTGGTGATGTAACAAGTGGTGTGCTATCATGTACATTCTCATTTGAATCCATGGGTGATGGCGGCGGTAATCAACCGCCAATGGCGGAAATCACTATGCCCACAACCAACTTAGCCGCCGGTAAAGAACTTACATTTACGGCTTCGGTGGAGGACTCGGATGGTGATAGAATTGTTTGTCTTTGGGACTTTGACGACGGTTCGATCGAGGAAGTTGGAGATTCCGTTACACATACATTCAATGAGTCAGGCGAATACAAGATCACTATAACTATCAGTGATGGTGTGGATCGGGTAAGTTATTCTGAGAAAATCTCGATCGGTTCCGTAGAAGACCAAGATGGCGGTGGTGATGCCGGACCTATTGGTAATTTGTTCATGGATAATATGGTCATGATCATCGCCGTGATCATTGTAATAATAGTGCTTGTCATGATATTAGGCGTAGTAAAGCTTAAACGCAAGAGAGGTAAAGGCGAAGCTGTTGAAGTAAAGGAGACTGACGGAGCTGGAGTAGAGAAAACCAGCTTAAAGCCAGGCATTTATGAAAAGCCTGTTAGAACCGTGGGAGTTGTTGCAAAAGTTGGACCGGCTAAGCCTGTGAAACCGAGCATTGATAAAAAGAGCACGCCTACATTGGCTAAAGATACGTCAATAAAGAAATACGAAGGATATCGTGCAGCACTTGAACAGGCGTTGTCAGACGATGAGATAACTGCGGGTGAAGAGAACCTACTTAAAATGCTTCGGAGTAAGTACAACATCACCGATGATGAGCATAAGATGCTCGAGGTGCAGATTAAGTTGGAAAAAGAACTGTGAAAGCGAAAATGACCTCAAATTGATGATTTATAGCTATGACACTGACCGGTAAAGCTACTATGACGATGCATCATTCAAAGTAGTGTAGGTTTAAACAGTGGAGCGGCGCCTTTGGATAGATTCGGTGAGAATTCGGGTGCTTTTATTTATAAAGTTTCGAAAATCTCAATCAATTCTGTAATCGTAAAAGTTTAGGAGGAATTTAGATCTGAAATTTCTTAAAAAAATGAGGAAATTGATAAATATATTATTCCTAATCTTTTTAACAATTCTCTTGGTTCAATTACCACTCGATTGTTTTCTTTATGAAGCAACCGGTGATAACTCAGTAGTTCATATAGTTAATAAAACTACTAGAAGTGCAAAAGCTACAAGAGCGACAATAGCTACCAATAATCAAGATAACAGTATACTCTGGTCCTTTTCTACTGGTCTTTTTGGGGCTATTACTACACAAGTAATAAATTCCGACCTTAATAATGATGGTACCGACGATTCGATAATATTTGGCACGACAATTGGATTGAATATTATAAATATTTCAACTGGTGAGTTACAAAATTATTTTAAAACCAAATCACAAGTTACAAGCGTCTCAGTTATCCCAGATATAAGCGGTGATGGGTATAAAGATATAGCATTTTCCACTCTTGCAGTTAGGGAGGATAATATCTTGGTATTTGATTCACAGGTATGCAATAAGATCTGGGGCTATAAACCAACCACAAAAGTATTCACAGAGAATTTAGGCTGGGAGGAACTTGGTACTAAAACATGGTGTGTTGACAGCATAGAAAATAATGTATCATCTCACGTTTTAGAAGTTTTTACAGTCATTTAAGAATTTATTTCTGAA
>CBFDAW010000378.1:0-4191 GCA_965602865.1 uncultured Thermoplasmata archaeon | reverse complement strand
AATCTCTATCCATCAAATATTGTAGCCTCGGCACCTATTATTGCCGATATCCCACACTATTCCAATCGCGAACTGGTACTGTATTTAGGAGAAATTCCAAAAGGAATCACCATAGATGGTATATTTACAGATTGGCACAACTCGGAGGAACTGGTTACAGATATTGATCTATCACGAGTGCCGGATTCTCATCAGGATCGGGATATACATGCAGTTGGCATTAATATTGACTCTGAGCCAAGTAAATTATCATGTTATCTCAGTGTATCTGGTAATCTATTAAAGGGCACAACTGTGCCACCAATTTTTTATTCGGAAGTAATATCACTCGCAGATCATTCAACCTCAACAGCCAAGAATCAAAATAAACATTCAGCAGATTTACAAAGTATTGAGAACCGAACAATAGTCGATTTACTACCTCGAGAGCTTCTGGGAATTGATAAAATTTCAATTTTTATTGATACTGATCAAAACATCAATACTGGTTATAATCCCACCTGGTTATCAATCGGGGCTGAGTACCTTATTCAGGTTACCGGCCGCGATTGTGTAATTGACAGCCAGGGACTATTAGAATACCAAAAAAATCAGAATAACCAATGGAGCTGGATAAAAATCGGAGATTTACCTGCATATAAAGATACTTTTCAATTAGAGACTCAAATAAATTGGGTTGAGGCGGGTTTAGAGCCGGTTAATAATGTAGATATTATGTTTTTTATTTCGGATTGGTCAGGCAAGAATTCTGATTCCGTTTCAAAACTATCTTCAACCTCTACGAAGTATATGAGTACGAGCTTTCCAGATCTTTTCCAGCATGCTGAGTGTATAATGAATTCCGTCAATAATAGTAATAATGGTACATTCTCCACATCCTTAACAAGAGCCATTATGATTGATTCTGAGGCAACTACTTATGATGCTCTCATGAGGTCGAATCAGCGTAAATTAGTCCGCGACATAAATGGGTACTGGTATGCATTCTGGGTAGAACAAAGTGGTTATCTAAAAGCCAAGCGCTCCAGCAACATAACGGGGACAGATTGGAGCTCGGGAGAGATTGAACTGGCAGGTTCGGGTGGGTGTGTAATCAATGGCGCCACAGATCCTGCATATTTTCCATCTATTGCGATTTACCGACCTTTTATTATTAACAATAATGAACTCCATTTAATTTGGGCTAGGAAGATCGGGAGCGAAATATCTCTATGCTACAGCAAATGTATAAATATTACCAGCGACCAGAATTTTTCAAACCCTAACTCATGGCGTAAAGCAAATAATGCTACAGGTTTTGATGTATTAACGGACAATGTGAACCGTGGTACTATAGAAAATTATGGCTTTGCCAGTATTGCAGTGGACCGATTTAACCAATCGCATATAGTCTGGCAATATGAATACACCCCCGACAACTATGGAATAAATTATACTGTGTATAATAACACATTTGGCTGGCACAAAGGTAATTCTACTCCACTAAATATTACCCCCGGGTTGGGATACGCATATAAATCACCTTGCATTGATATAAGTTTCAACGGAATTATCCATGTTGCTTATGCAAATAAGACTATTGGAACAAATAATTCGATTAATTACCGCCAATGTTGGGACATTTCGGATAGTATGAACCTCAGTTACTGGGGTAACGCAAGTCAAATTCAGAATAAAGAAGATATTGTATTAATAAATAAATCTCTTCCCAGTAATAATATGGGTGAGCCCTCATTGGTTTGTGACTCTCAAGGTAATGGGAGGGTCTGGATTGTTACTTCCGAAACAACTGGAGATAACCTCTATAATATTTGGTATACCGTAGAAGATTTTCAAGACACTACTTACTGGGACCAAAATTCTACAATCACAGGCGGAACCACAGATAAACTGAGATACCCGACCATAGGCTTTGACAGCTCAGGAAAAGTGTATTGTGTTTGGCAGCGGGGAACTGATCCTATTAATATCTATTTGTCATATAATTCATCCAATAGCTGGTCAGCACCTACGGAAGTCATTTCTGGAAATAAGAATATTTACCCGCAGATTCCTAAAAATTTATCTATTTCAGTAAATCCAGTTAGTTTCATTTACAAAGAAGATACGAATAGTGACCTTATGTTCTATAGTATCCCAGAATTCTCTAACTTTGCCCAATTCATATTACTAATCTTAATTTTCCAAATAGTCGCCATTACCCTCAATAAAAGAAAATGGTTTAGAATTTCTAATTAAGAATCCGAGCTTCGATTTGATGAAAATGGTAAATATGAATAATAAAAAGAAAAACAAAAAAAATGGCGGTCATTGCCCCAATTCCAAGTCTAAACTTGTCAACCTTACCTGGCTAGTCATACTTGGATATATGCTATATCTATTTCTGGTCCTCATGATGCGATTGCCTAATGTTGCTGAGAACTTTACCGAGTATTCCATGCCTGATACTATCGAATATCATTTATCATTCCCAAAGGATGGCAGACAATCACATTATTATGTCGAGCGTGTGAACCAAAGCATATCTGGACGGATCGATGTTAATTATTATAGAATAAGTAACACTCTGCAAACTAACTCTGTAAATATTAAATCATTAACCATTTTCTGTCGGTCAATGTACTATGACGAATGTAAGGATGTATTTGGTTTTGAGCCCGAACAGAACTCGAATTATTACAAATGGTTTTTCATCGAAAAGAATCATTTAAATGTTAACATCGATTCTGATAGTAGCATTGAAACCTTGAAATTCGTCGATGTTCCAAAACCGAGCGCGGTGATCGTGGACAATGTTTTGTGGACCGAGTCAAAGGAATATGAATACCATTCTTCAGAGGGAATAGCCCTTTCGAACGTCTCCGCCGGCTCCACCAATGTAGACATATACTTCAAGTCTATCCCGGACGGCTCACCAGTGGCAAAGATCATTCCGTCAAGAACCTGGATTCAAGTCAATGAAAACCTCGCCCTTGATGGGGCAGAGTCCTATGACCCTAGTCCCGGAGGCAGGATAACGAATTACATTTGGGACTTTGGCGAGGGAAATTTTTCAACTGGTCAAAGCATTGTCAACCACAAGTACCCGGAACCAGGTGTTTATGGAATAATCCTAACGGTTGTAGATGATGAGTTCAATATAGGTCATGATTATCTAAATATCACTGTAATTTCGGCAACCGATTTGTGCATCTATGGTATAGTGCCGCATATTACTCTTCTTGAGGATAGTCATACTTGGACATTAGAGCTCCGCAACTATGAACCTGTTTCCAACGATCCCGGTTCCAATTATTTTTGGTTCATCACAGGTGAGGATAATACATTATATTCATTATCCGGTGAGAACAGTACTAATGATAAATTATTAATTACACCGCTTTCAAACAAATTTGGAAATGATATGGTATTATTATGGTTAGAGAAGTCTGAAAACGCCAGGGTTTACCAGCCGCTTTGGATTAATATTACACCTGTCAACGACCCACCGACTATTTTTGGTATCCCGGATATTACCATTCATTATGATGTTCCGTACCAATTTAACTATTTACTCTATATCCAAGATGTCGATACTCCTTTTGATGAACTTGTATTGAACTCTTCCGATCCTATTCATACTATAGTTTCAGGGTTCAACGTTACATATATATATCCAAAAAGTATGCTTGATGAGACAGAATATGTTATACTAACGATTTGGGATGGCTTAAGTGAAAGTAGTGATGCAGTTGCGATCTGGATCACGGATGACTGGGTGCCTAATCTGGTTATTCCGTTACCGGATGTACATCTTGATGAGGGTGAGATTCATAAAAATTATTTTGACCTGGATGAATACTTTATGGACCCAGATAATGATTCGCTATATTATTCATACGGCTATACTCACGTGAATGTCATCATTAACCCTGATCACACCGTGGATTTTTTCGCACCGGACAATTGGAACGGTGAGGAAATGACCACTTTTCGTGCCACCGACCCGTCAGGGGCATTAGTAGAAGATATTATCACGGTAGTAGTAAGACCCATTAACGATCCGCCTATCATTAAAAATATCCCAAATCTGGTCGTGCGATATGACCAGGACTATATCTTTGACCTATCCCCATATATATCTGATGAGGATACTCCAGTGAATGAATTAATTCTATCTACTTCGGACCTAGAGCATATTAGGATTGATAA
>CBFDAW010000377.1:0-4209 GCA_965602865.1 uncultured Thermoplasmata archaeon | reverse complement strand
GGGGCCAACCACCAGATTGATCAAGAAACATTTTCCAAAAGGTGTGTTGATGTTCATAGGACAACGCAGATACGAATCTGAAGAGCGGTCATCTAAGGGTATGGTCTGGCGTAACCCATGGGTGCCGGGCCAGATCGGCGCCTCACCAATTCAACATTGGTCTGCGTTACATATTTGGTTATATCTTTTCAATAAAGGAGTGGAATATAATAAATTATATGAACAGGGTCTGGAGCGAATTGGGTGCTGGTTATGCCCGGCATCTGATATGGCTGATTTTAAAATGGTAAGTCAACATCACCCCGATTATGGAAAGTGGATAAATTATCTCAATAAATATTCAAAATCGCGTTCATTTACATCCAATTGGGTCAAAATTGGAATGTGGCGATGGAAAAAATTGCCGAAAGGCATTGAAAACCTGATACGAGAAAATAATATAGAAGTTCGCGCTCGCCCTGAAGAAACGGCTGAAGCTAGAGATAAAGATGGTGATAAAGATAAATCAACGGTCAAATCCAAGATTGATAATACTAGTCCCCTTAAACTGTATCTAGCTGAATGTTTATCCGATTGTAAATTCGGTCTGAGTTTAGAGGGAGTATTCAACAAAAAATTGGATATCGACCGGGTGAGAAATCTGGCACACATTTTAGGTGAGGTCAGATTCAACGACACTGAGGGTTACTGCACAATAAACGAGACCATTGATATCTTCCCGGAAGGTGGGATAGTAGTAAAGGGTAAGAACGCTTCAGAGATTAAAAAAAGCGTTAAAAAATTGCATGCAGTTGTACTTCGTGCCATGGAATGTATCGGTTGTGGGATATGTCTGGGCCGTTGTGGAAATCAGGCTTTAAGATTGGATCGAGCGGATATGCTTGAAAGGATTACGCTCGATGAAGAGCGGTGCGTTCACTGTGGTGATTGTTTGGGTTTATGCCCCGTGGTTAATTTTAATGTGGCTGAGACCTTTGAAATGTAATGTAAATTAAAAGTAAGGGTATAGATTTAATAATCGAGATTATATTAAGGCGGATACGGAGGTTTAGAGTATTAATCAAGAATCGAGGTAATAGTATGCCAGATATTACTACAAAAACCATGTATTTTTCAGATAAAGGGCCCACGAATACAGATGTTACTATACGGCTAGCCCGGGAGCGTGCGGATGCTTTAGGTATTGATTCCATCCTGGTTGCTTCAAATACTGGCGCAACGGCGCTAAAGGCGGCGAACGTGTTGAAAAACAAACGGTTGATCGTTATTACGCATTCTACCGGTTTTCGTGAAGTGGGTGAACAAGAATTAAGCGCAAATATGCATGAAACACTTAAAAAGATTCCAAATGTCGAAATTCTTACAACCACCCATGCGTTCGGTGGAGTGGGGCGGGCAATTCGATTGAAGCTTGGCACTTACCAAGTGGATGAGATAATAGCATACACATTACGCACCATTAGTCAGGGTGTAAAAGTTGGTTGTGAGCTGGCAATTATGGCTGCAGATGCCGGATTAATCGATCTGGAAAAGGAAATAATCACAATAAGTGGTACCGGTACCGGGGCGGATACGGCCATGGTGCTGAAACCCGCGCATGCACAAAATTATTTGGATCTTAAAGTATTGGAAATCATTTGTAAACCTCGCGTACCCTAATGGATTTATTGCCAAAAACCAACAGTTTTCGAGATATTATTAAATATTTGGGATAGTATATATCTCTTAAATACACGCAAAATCTAATGAATTTGATAATCGATAATTATATAAACACAATTAATAATTCAAGTATTACAAAGAGAAAATTTAAAAAGTAGGAATAATCATGTATATATAGGACATCTGATTTTCCTACGAGAATGCATTTTCGGTGATAGCGTTGGTAAGTGTTAATTATCTAGCTTACAAAAACGCACTCAAACAGGCTTGGAAAGACGGAAAGATGAGCGCAGATGAATCTGCAATGTTGGACACCCTTAGAAAATCATTGAACATTAGTGCAGAGGAACATCTGAAAATAGAAAAAGATGTCAGAAGCGAATTAGCCGATATTGTTCCAGAAATGAACGAGCAATACGAGGTAGCTGCAGAGCCTGCGCCATCAATGAATCAAAATCCCGGGCTTGATCAGCATGAGCTAGGCCAACAATCGGAAAATATGCAACCACCGGCACCTTCGAACACTTCGGATACACTTGAATCTGAGGATATTAATGTACTTCTTAATGAAGGGAAAAATTCGTATCATAAAGGTAATTATGAAGGAGCCATCGAATTTTGTGATAAGGTTTTGTTATTGGACCCAGATAATAGCGAAGCATTATTTTTTAGAAAAAGAACATTATCCAAGATAGAAAAGTTACATGGTGGAAAAGACGAACCAGAGAAAACCGCTGCCAAGGCTGAACCAGAGAAAACCGCTGCCAAGGCTGAACCAGAGCAACTTGCTGCCAAGGCTGAACCAGAGCTTGAGCCGCCCGAAGTTAGTCCGGAACCCGGCGGTACCGCCGCTGGTGGAAAGGGGGATCCAGATTGCAAATCCTGTAAAGGTTCAGGACAGTGTCATTGGTGTCGTGGTTCAGGCGAGTGCTATTGGTGTAAAGGGACAGGTAAATGTGATAAGTGTGATGGTTCGGGTAAGATCGGCGATGAGGAATGCAAATCATGTAAAGGCTCCGGAAAATGCCACTCGTGCAATGGTGACAGTAAATGTTACTGGTGCAACGGGACTGGTAAATGCAGTAAGTGTTCGCTGTAGAGTGATTTTTTAACTATCCAATTTAGGAATCTCTATTTGACCATATCTACCGCCGCCGCCGGGGTGCAGGACTATTTTATTCTCTCTAAAACAATGGATTGCATATGCTACATCACGATTGGTGAGCCGTTCTATTTCTTTGATATCCGCATCCAATAAAACTCGAATCTCATTACCAAATCCCGTAACCATTGTGCTCCATATTTTTTTCACATTTATACTGTTAATACTTGAATAATTCAACGCTTTTGTAATAATTTCAGCAAGTGGGATTATATGTAGATATTTAGGTCTATGCTTAGGGTGCCGTGGCGTAGGGTAGGTCGCTAATTCTTCAATTCGGTGGGCTACACCTTTTTTGATCCTGCCACCACAATCACATTTCCAATTATTATCCATACTTTCTTCGAGTGAATACTTTTTAAAGCATTTGATACATGCACTTTGGTTGTATTTCCCTTCCTGAGGCGGGAAGCCAGCATTCAAAGTACACTTACGGCCACCGGTTCGTTGGATCGCTTTTTTGATTTCATCAAATGTAATCTCATTAACTTTGAATTGATTAAATTCCCGTGCCAATCTTACCGGATATGGTGAGTGTGCATCGGAATTTGATAAAAAGGTTATGTTCTTCAGCTCAGCGATGCGGTCGGCATAGCCGGTATCTGCACTTAACCCCAGCTCTAATAACGAGATCTTATTGAAATATTCACCATAGCACGCCTTCAGGTCGTCAAAATGTCCGTACACTCCCGTCCAGGGCGTAAATGCATGGCACGGCCCGAACAACGCATCGACATCGTAAGCCAGGTCGGCAATCTCCGCACCAGATAAATGAATATGCGGTCTGCCATCAGTTTCTAGGTTCTTAGATTTTTTCTTAGTTTTTTCCCTGAATTGCTCCACCGAGCCAAGGCTTGGAAATATGATCAAATGATGCACCCTCTTTTCCGCCTGCACCTCTGCGGTAGCCAGGAACTTTACATCATTCAGCTGGAAGGTACCATCGGATATCTTATCCAAATTACTCAATTCTTTGAACCAAATTGGATGTAAACAATCACCCGAGCCGATAAGATGCACACCTTTTTTTGGCGCCTCAACTGCCAAAGTCTCGAAGGTCATGAATTTGCTGGTGCTCATCGAAAATCTGCTGTGGATATGCAAGTCAGCGTTAATTAAAATCATAATGCCCATGGCTGAATAGGTTATCTGTGTTTAATAATTTTGGGAAAGATTATTTGTCAAAAAGAATGATGGCACCACCGTTTAAAAACGGTGGCATGCTCAGGGTTGCAAGCAACCCTTCGACCATCATTCTTTTTAAAATATTACGTCACATATGCATCTAATTTCATTTAATAAAAGAATATTGGAGACTATAGATCCCCAGACTAGAACAAATTTAAAACCGCTGGTTAAAACCAGCGGAAATCTCCGCTTCCAGC
>CBFDAW010000376.1:0-4232 GCA_965602865.1 uncultured Thermoplasmata archaeon | reverse complement strand
CTTAGCTGTTTCAATAGGGTATGATAAAGAACGAATGGTGAAAATTATCAAAAGAGAATATCCAACAGATTTTGATAACAACATCGCTTTTGCCGGTAATATTTACGATCTTGCTCTACATTCATTAGACGCTAAATTTTCTTTAATTGAAGGTGATAAAAAACGTATCATGCTTACCGGTAACGAAGCCATATCACTTGGTGCCGCAGCAGGTGGACTTGAGATATATATAGCATATCCTATGACACCATCATCATCGATTCTGCATTACCTTGCCGCTCATGATAATGATCTTGGTCTTGTGGTCATGCATCCGGAAAATGAGATAGCGGTGGCGAATATTGCAATTGGTGCGGCTTATGCGGGTGCGCGAGCCATGGTGGGCAGCAGTGGCGGCGGGTTTGCGTTAATGCAAGAAGCCTTCTCGCTTGCGGGTATGACGGAAACACCATTGTTATGCGTACTCAGCTCACGCCCAGGACCGTCTACAGGTGTGCCCACATATACCGAACAAGCTGACCTGAGGTTCGCTATTAACCAAGGGCATGGTGATTTCCCGCGCATAGTGGCATCACCGGGCAGTATTGAGGAGGCTTTTTATCTTACAGCCGAGATGCTAAGCTTGGTCTGGCGGTTCCAAACACCGGGGATTGTTCTGACTGAGAAACATTTGTCCGAGAGCGCAATGACCGTTGAAATTGAGCCGGAAAAAGCACCCTGGGCTGAACCATTGAAGCAGGATCAAAAAATTGGAGAATTTATGCGATACCGTGATACATTGGATGGTGTCTCACCGTTACTTTTCCCGCCTTCAAAAGAATTGATTAATTGGAACAGCTATGAACACGATGAGTTGGGCGTAACCACGGAAAACCCAGAGATTATCGTGAGAATGCATGATAAGCGTGAGAGAAAGTCAAAAACCATAGTTGAGTATTTAAAAAGTAAACATACTGTAAATATTTACGGTTCTGGCGAGCCCGTTATCTTTACATTCGGTTCCACAACTATGAGCGTATTAGAGGCGCTTCGAGTTGGCGGGCTGGAGGGCACGGTTGTGCAACCCATTTATCTTGAGCCTTTACCTATATGGGAGCTTGAGAAATTCAAAGATAAGAATTATATTATAATCGAACAGAACGCTTCTTGCCAACTGGCGAATTTGCTTTGGGATAAGGTTCGTATTAAACCTGAGACGATGATAAACCAATATGACGGTCGACCATTTGATCCACTGGATCTTGCGGCTAAACTCAAGGAACTCAAGGGGGTGAATTAAATGCTGGAGGACGGGCTGAAAACATATGCTGAAAATACCTGGTGCCCCGGGTGTGGTAACTTTGGTATATTAAATGCGTTCAAGAAAGCGGTGAGAACGCTCGGGGAAAAGGGTATAGGAAAAGAGCGAATCATAATCTCAGCGGGTATCGGATGTCATGCGAAAATATTTGACTATCTTAAACTCAGTGGTTTATATTCCATCCATGGCAGGTCAATGGCTACTATCCAGGGCATGAAGCTTGCCAATCCAGATTTGAAGGTAGTATCCTTTGCCGGCGATGGTGATGCGTATGGCGAGGGTATTGCTCATATGATATTCGCTGCAAAAAGAAATGTAGATATAACCGTGATCGTTCATGATAATGCAGTGTATGGTCTGACCACTGGCCAGTTCACACCCACCTCCAAGAAGGGTTTCAAAGGTAGGTCCACACCAAAGGGTAATGTTGAAGAGCCATTGAATCCGTTAACTCTTATGTTGGAAGCCGGTGCAACATTTGTCGCCCGTGGGTATGCCGGGAAAATTGATAATCTGGCAGATTCTATCACCCAAGCGATGGAACATGAGGGGTTCTCTTTTGTCGAGGTGCTACAGCCATGTGTTACTTTTAATAATACTTATAAATTATATAATTCACTGGTTGAAGTGTTAGCTACCGTTCCAAAGACCTTTGACGAGGCATTAACTGTGGCAAGGAGGCAAGATAAACTGCCAATTGGCATTATATATGAACAAAACAAACCGCCATTCCATAAAGAACTTTACGGCGACTGGAATCCCATCACACAACGGATCTCTAAAAAAGAGCGCTTGGTTAAAGTTAAGGAATTAATAACGCCTAAATAAAAGATAACCTTCAAGTAATTCGATTCTTAAGAATAATTGAAATAATCAAAATATAATAAAATGGAGGTATGAATTCATGGGAGAAAATGATGTTATTAAAGAAGGAGAATCTGTTCCGAGCATAACTTTAAAAGACCAGAACGAAAATGAAATAAAAATACACGATTTGAAGGGCAAGAAAGTCCTGCTCTCGTTCCATCCATTAGCCTGGACGCCTGTGTGTGCAAAACAGATGAAATCATTGGAAGATAATAAAAACCGCCTGGATGAATTGAAAACAATTGCTTTAGGTATAAGTGTAGATTCAGTGCCATCGAAGAACGCATGGGCCAAGGAGCTGGGGGTTCAACAAACTAAATTATTAGCGGATTTCTGGAAGCATGGTAGATTTGCCAAGGAATTGGGAATATTTAGGGAAGAAGACGGTTTCTCAGAAAGAGCTAATATCATTCTTGATGAAGATGGTAAAGTGGTGTTTGTCAAGTTATATCCACTGTCCGAGGTACCGGATATTGAGGAAATAATCAATATTTTGAAGAATATGCAAAAATGATGTGATCTAACCCAAGGACAATACTTCGGGCTCCACATTGGAAGCGAGCGATTTTACTAGAGCAGTTTCAGATCTGTTAAGGAAAAAATAGAAGAAATAATAAAATAATGAATTAATCAATTCCTGGGGGTAAATAAATGGATGTAAAAGACGCAATAGAAAAAAGGCGAGCCTATCGTTCTTTGGCTCCTGTGGAAATAACGGATGAGCTGGTGGTGGATTTGGTAAAAGCAGTACAATTAGCACCGTCATGTTTCAACAATCAACCTACTAGGTTTGTATTTGTCTATGAAACTGAGATATTAAATAAACTAAAAGAAGCTTTAAACCCGGGTAACGCATGGGCAAAGACCGCATCTATGATAATTGCGGTATTTGGCAAGAAAGACTTTGACTGTGATGTTAAGGGAAGGATTTATTATTTATTCGATATCGGTCAAGCAACAGCGTTCTTACAATTACGAGCCACCGAACTGGGTTTGGTTGCTCATCCCATTGCTGGTTATGATGAGGGAAAGGTGAAAGCGATACTTGGTATTCCAGAAGAAATGAATGTAATAACACTTGTGATTATTGGTAAAAAATCGGATACGATAACTCCAATATTATCAGAGAAACAGGTAGCCTCAGAGAAAGAAAGACCAAAGAGAAAAACAATATCTGAGTTTGTTAATAGAAATATTTATAAACCGGATTGATGGGGGAATTTTAGTAGTAAAAATGTTAAATAATAAAAAAAATTGGTGCAACAATGGTTAAAAAATCTGAAAAACCAAATCAGAAACCCAATCGGTTAATTAACGAAAAGAGTCCATATCTTCTTCAACACGCGTATAACCCTGTTAATTGGTACCCCTGGTGTGATGAAGCATTTGAAAAAGCGAAAGCCGAAGATAAACCAATCTTTTTATCTATTGGATATTCCACCTGCCATTGGTGCCATGTGATGGCCCATGAGTCGTTTGAAGACCCCGAAGTAGCCAAATTAATGAATGATATATTTATATCCATAAAAGTTGACCGTGAGGAAAGACCTGATATAGATCATGTTTACATGCTTGTCTGCCAGGCAATCACCGGTAGTGGTGGCTGGCCATTGACCATAATCATGACCTCGGAAAAAAAACCGTTCTTTGCGGGTACATATCTTCCAAAAGAACCAAGATTTAACCAACCAGGATTATTACAACTGACCCAGAGCGTCAAAGAGCTTTGGCATACACAAAATTATGAAGCTATTAGTAATGCTGATAAGATAGCTTCCACACTTAAAAACCAACTAGGTCAAATCCGCAAAAACGTCGGTGATAAAATAGATGAAAACCTTTTGACAAGAGCCTATACCCAGTTAGAACGACGATTTGATAAAGAGTTCGGCGGTTTTGGCAATGCACCCAAGTTTCCTACTCCGCACAATTTAATGTTTTTACTTAGGTACTGGTCTCGATCGAAAGATAGGAATGCACTTGAAATGGCCGTAACAACCATGAATGCAATGCGCCAGGGTGGTATTTACGATCACGTGGGGTTTGGTTTTCATCGGTATTCAAC
>CBFDAW010000375.1:0-4238 GCA_965602865.1 uncultured Thermoplasmata archaeon | reverse complement strand
GTCCGTATTAATTTCTCTCGTTCAGACTCTACAAAGCTCTTTACATCGAACCAATCTGTTCTTATCCTTTTTAAAGAATCAATTAGCTCATCTTTTTCAAATTCTTTTAATTCAAATTTCAGATCTTCATTTAAAATCGAAAGGTTATTTCCTTTCGAAGCCACTGGTAATTGGAAAAGGCCGGTTTTGAACCGCTCACCCAGATCATTACGCATCGATATTTGGAAATTGAATATGTAAACAGCATCATAACCGTTTCCCGAATGAATTGGTTTGACCGTCCAGCGCCTAATACCGGAAATATCAGGCGGCTCCCAGAGTTTTCGTGTAAAAGTCGACATTGCTCTTTTCATTAACGGGTGGGCTAACATCAAAAGTTTAGTATCTTTCCTCGGTTTGAACATTCGTCTGCCTAATAGATCCTCCTCAAGTCTGGATGGTGAAAACACTAATTTTGGTTGTGCACCGGAAACAGAATCAGTGGATATTAAAATTGAATTTTTAATTATCCTTTCCCATTTTGGAGGATAAGGTTGCAAAAGCCTGTAGATATATGGATTTTCTTCTTTTAGGTTCCCACCTTCCATTTGACACGCTTCGGATAGCATACGAATCAATGCGCTCTCATTTAAGCCCATGGCTTCTTGGGTTTTAGTAAATTTCTGCAAAACTTTTTCATAGTCAGTTTTTGACCCATGTTTGCCGCCTTTCAGGTCGTTTTTGTCTTGAGCATAGTTTTTATTTTTTTCGATCCGGCCATCTATTTCAGATCTTACATCTTTACCTGTAATAAAATATTCTGTAACCGCTTCATCCAATACGTTTCCTACGCTGCCCAGGTCCTCACGGACATTATTGACCTTATGAGCTACATAATCCAGAAATTGTAGATCCTGGACCTGGTCTGATACGAAGTGATGGACAGTGACATCCCTAAACTGTCCATGCCTGTCTACCCTACCGTTACGTTGTTCCAACCTCATAGGGTTCCAGGGTAATTCTTGATGTATGATATATCGACATGAGGTTTGAAGGTTCAGACCTTCAGAAGCAGCATCTGTTCCAAGTAAAATCCTTAACTGTGAGGTTTCATCGTTAAACTCTTCTTTCACTTGACGACGGTGTTTTGCATCTGAACCACCGTAAAGTATCTGGAGTTGTGGCTCGGTAATTTTTTCATCTTTGAATTTTCTCAGTAAATAATCAAGAGTATCTTTGTATTCAGTGAAAATAATTAGCCTTTCGTCCTTTTTGAAATGTTTTTCATCCATGAGATTTGTTTTGATCCACTCAAATAATTTTTCCCATTTTTTATCTGGAGGTAGTTTTATTGTACGGTTGATATCTTTTTCTATTACTTCTTGAGTCCAACCAAGAGCGATTAATTTATCAGTAACATTTCTTAAATACGGCTCTAAAATATCTGAATATTGGACGAGCCAACCAGCACCATGGCGTATCGCATCATTTTCACGCTGGACCTTCTCATCATCATCATTCACCGGTGTCTCAGCTCTTTTACGTGATTCATTCGCTTGTGTATAATCCAAACCTTCAAGTTTGAAACCAACTATATGATTCCACCAGGTTCGGGCAAAGGCATAAGAGCTCGATAATAATCGTTTTGTCAATAGTGATAATATGAAACCCCCAAGAGCACGCTCTCTTTTACCGATCTTTGCCAAATGACGATTCACCGATTCTCGATAATTTCTTAATGCTTCAAATAAATTGGTCTCTTTTTCTGAGAGCTGAACAGGAATACCGCTTACATTTCTATCAGGAAACCTATGTACTTCCAATCCTTCATTTAACTGTGATTTCATCCTTCTTATCATTGCCACATCCAAGTGTTTGAAATCCTCTTCGTCCAGCTTGATCTTTTGCTCAAAACGAACAGGGTCTAACAGTTCAAGTAAACCAGAAAATGATAAAGTATAGCCATTATGCGGTGTCGCTGTCAAGAATAATTTATGCTCGAAATAATTTGATATTTTCCTTAACATACTGCATCTATCACTTTCGTCAGAGAGGTTAGATGGAGAAAAATTATGGGCTTCATCGACGATCAATAGATCCCAGGGTAACATGGCGGAATCACTAGGTAACAAATTTTGAGTGCCAACCAGGAACCGTTGTAAAATATCATTCTGTTTTAGAGCCTGCCCGAGAAATAAATCCCGATTGCATAGATGACCATTTCGCTCCTAAAAAGTAGGGCTTTTTCAGTGATGACATACCATCTTATGCAGAAAAAGGTTGAGAAAACCGATTACTCGGGCAGGCTCTTTAAATAATCCATTGAAGTAATGATTTTTGGATACACTGTCCAAGGATTTGCATCCATACCCAATTCGCGTTGTACTGCGAGTACCTCTGATGAATCGAGTACTTTAAACTCAATATTGAATTTCTCGCGCATTTCGTCCTGCCATTGGATCTGCAATGATGATGGGCAAACTATCAATATTCTTCGGATCCGTCTTTGACGGATCAATTCCTGGACAATGAGCCCGGCTTCTATTGTCTTGCCAAGCCCCACATCATCAGCCAGTAATAAATTGACTTTTGGTAATGCCATTGATTCTAATACGGGGTAAAGTTGGTAATCTTCTAGCTGTATTGCACTGAACCAGGGCCCCAACAATGGTGAGGTGGTCATTTTTAATTTACCGTTAGAGCCTGCCCGAGTAATCGGTTTTCTCAACCTTTTTCTGCATAAGATGGTATGTCATCACTGAAAAAGCCCTACTTTTTAGGAGCGAAATGGTCATCTATGCAATCGGGATTTATTTCTCGGGCAGGCTCGTTAATTAATGAATAAATACCATTGGATGACCATTTGAGTGCATCGATGAATGCATGATATCTCTCTGGTCGGTCAGGCTTTAATTCAAAATTCGAGATATCTGGGAAATCAATTGCTTTGAAGGCTTTTGCATTTATCTCTCGCTCCCATAAGATCTTGTCGTCTGACGGGTAATCAAGACCATCAATATAATCAATATCATACATATTGTATTGTTGACCAGTTCTATCGTCTGAGAATGGTATTCGGTTCCTAATGATTGCTGGTCGGTTGCGTACTAAAACATATTGTCCCACTTCTGGTGCGGTCATTAATAATCCTCAATAAATCCTCAAATGAAATTAATTAAACCCTCCTCCAGATCTTGTTTCGGGTCCCCATTGAATATATTATTAATTAATTATTGATAATTTCCCAGAATATGTTCGGGGGATTTAATTGTTTTTGTCATTAATTAAGATCAAAACTTAATATCCCGCCCTTTTAGTGCCGTTCCTCTAATGATGTATGGCCTATTTACATATAACCATTTTTTGCATTTTCATGGAATTAACCTGCTATATTAATCCAATTTCGGAAATTCCCAATATTTATATCGTGTGGTTAACACCTGCTCAGGTGCGTTGTCCTTTGAAAATAGATACACCAGGAAAACCTTTTTTATCTATTTTCTCGGTCAATTTTCCCAATATATTCCTTAAAACATAAAATTTATATTTTTATAATCAATTAATTAAGTTATGAGTGGTTTATTATTTGGTTTATCATTGGAATTATGGATAGGAATATTTTCAATATTATTTACAATTATTTTTGGTATTTTGGGAATTTGGTGGAACTCTAGAAGGAAAAAAAAGATAAAAACATTACAAAAAAATAAAACACAAATCGCTAAGGATATTAAAGGCAATAGTTATCAGATACAGAGTATTAATCATGTTGATAAATTATTTATGGGCCAATCCAATAAAAAAAATATAAATATAGGAAAAGGGAAAAATATATCAAAAAAAAGAAGTAAAACTAGATTTGTTGAAAAAATGAAAGAAATTGAAGTTCTTGAGAAAAAATTAATTAGATCACGACCCTCAAAAAGGCAATTAGAAATAGGAACTACAATTGAAGAGTATAAACATCCTTGTATTTCTATTGTTTTTAAAAATCCTACAGACAAAGACATTGAGAATATTGATATAAAATGGTATTTGTATGATGTTGAAACAAATAAATTAGTAGATAACAACTTGAACCTTGAAAGAAAGCCATTTAATTTAGCTCGAAACACTCAAGATTATAATTATGAATTTAATACAACTAAATCAATACCTAAAGGTAAAAGATATAGATTATCTATTGAAGCAACTTCTAAAGAAGGAAAATTAAAAGTAATTGATAAGATTAAAGAAATTAATTCTATAGCTTGGGATGG